>DATGJV010000230.1:0-3328 GCA_035295005.1 Ktedonobacteraceae bacterium
CGGATGGGCTGCATTGAAAGCTCAAACTGTTGCTACGCTCCGGGGCCTCAGCCAGTGTCACGGAGCTATGGTCTGGCAGCAGATAGCCAATACTGAAACTGCCACCGAAAATGGGGTCGTGAAACGTGCCGGAGGCGCTTACAAGGCAGGCATTTGCGGGTAAGGTCTTCGGCAGGTAAACGGTAAAGCCGAGATTCGGTTCTACTTGTGACCAGTCAGTCACGGAAGTAGGTCCGTTCGGCGTTGCTGTTGGGGTGGTGGCCGTTGCAGTAGTTGTTACCGTTGCTGTCGCTGTGCCAGTCGGTGTGCTACTCGTTGTTGTAACCGTGACGGGAGCATGCTCATCGCGAAAGAGAAGATTGGGTTTGTTACACCAATGCAGTTTGGCGAGTGCCTGAGATGATGATGTCGAAGTTGAGGTCGGGGACGTTGGACCGCCTCCGCCAAAACCAGAACAGGCAGCGAACAAGAAACTTGATAGAAGCAATGTGCCAGCTATGATAATCAATGCACGCCGCTTATGCACGATAGAAGTCAATAATTGAGGTGGTAGCATTCAAAAATACTCCTTTATTCAGATACATGCCCATAATCGAGTCCAATAGAATATATGGATATCTCCTGACAAACTCGCAAGCCTAGTATAGCGTATTTGGCACAGAAAATATATGAGATAGCTCTCAATCTGGTACTAAAAGAGGGCTTTACAGCGTCTGGATTTGATGCTACCATATGCATCTGCTATCAAAATATTTGCCCAGGGTTCAGACTATGCTGAACTCTTCATAATCTGTATCTTATCGCATACTCATTTGGCTCTGTCTGTACCATAGTAATAAAACGAATAAATGCGCTTTTAGATACACAATGTTCTGCGAGGTTGTGTGTGAACGCGAAACAGATCTGGCAAACGACAATCCAACGGTTGCAGACAAAGGTACCACCTGCTGTTTTTACAACCTGGTTTCAGGGTACGACTGCGCTTTCTTTTCAGGACGGCGTGTTTGTCGTGGGTGTTCCCACGACTTTCGCGAAAGCACATCTTGAAGGGCGCTTCCTTGAGGTAATACGCTCAAATCTTATAGATGTCACAGGCGGCCCCGTGGAAGTGCAGATACTCGTCGCGAAAGATATCTCTGGTGAGCAGGATGGTATTTCGTCCAGAGACATTGCGCCATTGCCGCATAAGCGACCCTATCGTTTACCAAAAAGTCGTCTCTCGGCCTTGCAACGCTCGCAACAAAACCTGGTAAATCCCCAGGAAGGGCTTCCGCCGGTCGAAACGGTTCATCCAGCGATTGCGATGAATTCTCTCGCACCTGCCCCTGTGCGTCCGTCTGCCCATCGTAATATGAATACCGGGGATACCAATGATGGACGGAATGAACAAGATACACGGATGCCTCCCTTTGAGTCCCGGCTCCAGCGCGACGCACATGATTTTTCGCCGGGGCAACCTCCGTCGGTGTCACCATTGCATTCTTCTGGCGAGTATACTGAGCGTCTGATTGGTCCTGCGTTGCTCAATACCCGTTACACGTTCGATACGTTTATTGTGGGGAAATGCAATCAGCTTGCCCATGCTGCTTCGCTGGCGGCGTCAGAGAACCCAGGACACATCTACAACCCCTTATTTTTCTATGGTGGTGTTGGATTAGGCAAGACCCACTTACTCCATGCTGTTGGGCATGTAGGTGAGTCTGCGGGCCTGAATGTGCTGTATGTGACATCGGAAAAGTTCACAAATGAGATAGTGAATGCTATTCGTTATCAGAAAACCGAGGAGTTCCGCACAAAGTATCGCGAGATAGATATCCTGCTCGTAGACGATATTCAGTTTATTGCCGGGAAGGAGTCCACCGAGGAGGAGTTTTTTCACACCTTCAATACGCTCTACGATGCTCATAAACAGATTGTTGTCACCAGTGACCGTCCGCCAAAGGCCATTCATAGTTTGCAGGACCGCTTACGTTCACGTTTTGAATGGGGGTTGCTGGCAGATATCCAGCCTCCGGAGTATGAACACCGGCTGGCTATTTTGCGTTCGAAGGCTGAGTCACTGCGTTTTGTGGTTCCTAACGCGGTGATCGAGTTTATTGCCCGACCTGAATGTAGCAATGTGCGTGAATTGGAAGGCTCGCTTAATCGTGTCATCGCCTTTGCCACGTTGCAATGCGCACCACTTTCAGTGAGCCTGGCTGCCCAGGCGCTCGAACACATTTATAAACATACGACGCCACTTGCAACATTCACTGTTCTGGAAGTGCTGGAAGGTGTCAGTCGTTTCTACAACGTAGATATTGAACTCCTCAAAGGCAAACAACGTGATCGCGAGATCGTCTGGCCGCGCCAGGTAGCGATGTACGTCATGCGTGAGCAGACCAATGCCTCGCTTTTCCAGGTCGGCATTGCGCTCGGCGGTCGCGATCATACGACGATCATGCATGGCTGGGAGAAAGTACAGGCTGAGATAGCCAACAATGACCGTGTCCGTCGCGAGATCGCCGCGCTACTGGAAACGCTGCAACAGAGGTGAGATGTACCATTTCACTGCGACTCTGTGCGTTCGTACTTGCGAGTATTGGGAAAGATACTACGATAAATCCCCACGTTTATCCTGTGGGCGTCATCCCAATTTCCAGTGATTTCCTGTAATTCCTGTTCAAGTGGATTCAATTTGAGCATCTCGCAAATAAACGCTTCATGGTATTCACCTGTCCAATGCCGGAACAAGTTCCGTATATTCTCATACACCCTGAATAAGTCATCTGTAACATCATAGATATCCCGCATGATCATATCCTTCCGTTACGAGTACAACACCTCCATTGGTAAACCGCGTCTTAAAAAAACGTCTATCCGCTTACTTCAATCATCTTGGTTATCAGCTTACGCGAAATGGTCAAGCAGAAGAGGCACTTACATTCTTAGCACAAAGCATTCAGTTGGGAGAGCAGGGATATTGTAATTTCGGTGCATTAGCTTCCGCCTATGGTGATATGTCACAGGCGTTGATGGAACTTGGTAGGTTTGATGAAGCTCTGCTTTTTGATAAAAAGGCATTTACAGAGGCACAACGATGTGCTGATAGCGGTGATACTTACTCTCAAGATGAATTGTGGATATACCAGGTCAACCGAGGACGATTGTACCTACGCCTGGGAAGAATTGATGAAGCAGAAGCCTTACTAAGAGATGCAGAGCCACATATTCGTCCCGCAAGGAATGCCTATCGTTTACTAGCGAAACAAGCATTACAGGAGATTAAAAAAACAAAACGATGAAACATCACTTTATCAGAAAAAAGTGAACGACATAGGCCGAGTAG
>DATGJV010000231.1:0-3809 GCA_035295005.1 Ktedonobacteraceae bacterium
GATATGGCGACACGTTTGAAGGTCAAAGAAATTGCGGAAGCACTGGGTATGAGCCAGCGCAAATTGTTTTTTCGTTCACAGGTAGACCTGAAAACCATTCAAAGGATGTATCGTTATCCCACCACCACAGTTGTCACTACAGAGACACTTGATAAGCTTGCCAGGGCGTTAAATGTTGATGTGTCTTTACTTGTTGAAAGTGACCCTCCACTGCCGAAAACGATTGAGGATGCGTCAGACGATGATAACGAGACCCGGTAGTTCTTCTGCATACCGGGTCTTTTTTTCTGCCAGTTGCTTACTCCACGGATTTTTGCGCTCAAAATGATGAAATGGTGAGCGCGAAGATTAGAAACCTGAACATGAGATGAAAAAATGCTGAGACTTCTAATTGTTGAGCTACTATTCTCACCCGGTATCCGTGTCATAAACAAGATAGTTATTCATTCGATACATCACGTTTTGTATTATTCCAGCAGAGTTTAGCTATCCATAAGGAGGAACAATACACATGTTTCATATGTTGGCTTTGATTACTGTTTTCGCGGATGGAGTTACCATCAAGATTGGCGATAACGTCTGGAATATTGGGCTGGGCTTTATCGTGTACCTGATCGTCGCCGCTATCGTCGGCCTCGTCGCGGAATTTATTGTCGGCTGGCGTTTGCCGCTTGGCATTATTGGCGCGATTATTGCAGGTATTGTTGGTGCCTGGTTGCTAACCGATGTTATCATCATCAGAGGCATCGGCGACATTTACATACAGGGTGTACCGATTATCCGGGCGCTGATTGGTGCCTTAATTCTGGTGGCGCTCTGGCACCTGTTGACCTATGGTCTGTGGCATCGCCGCCGCCGCTACTATCGCCGGGCATAAATGATTGTGCGGGTTTCCAGTGAATAGGAGACAGGAAGGCGGTCTGAGCAACGTTGCTCAGACCGCCTTCCTGTCTCCTATTCACTGGAAACCCGGTACGTTTGAAGATGATATACTACAGGCAACACGTTAGGAGCTTTATCTTGTGGTTTTTACGATTCGTGCATTCGTCACATTTTTTACCATCATTGATCCCGTTGGACTCGCACCCGTCGTGATTGGCCTGACAGCGCATCTCAGCGACACACAACGCAGACTGATTGTCACGCGAGCCGTCATCATTAGCGCCATTATCATTGCTTTTTTCGCGCTTGTGGGAAACTTTCTGCTCGACCGGCTGGGTATTAGCCTGTACGCATTCAACATGGCAGGAGGCATATTGCTCTTCCTTGTTGCCGTAGATATGCTGTTTGGTCGTCCATCGGGCGCTCGTGAGACCAAGACCGAGTCTGACGAGGCGATGACCCGCGAAGATGTGAGCGTATTCCCACTTGCCATACCTATGATTGCAGGACCCGGCACCATCGCCACAACCATACTTTATGTCAATCTCGCGTCGGGGTCGGGCAACCCGCTAGATTTCCTCTCGGTCGCGGCGGCCATTGCCAGTTCGCTCATTGCCGCGTGGCTGGTTATGCGCAGCAGCCTGTGGATTGTGCAGCATACCGGGCGTACCGGTATTCTCGTCCTCTCGCGTATCCTCGGCATTCTGTTGGCCGCGCTGGCTATTCAGTTTGTCCTCAACGGCATTGTGGAGTTCGTGCATGTGAGCGGCTTCGTCAAATAAATTTCCTTATTGCTGGATTATAGGTTATAATACGTTGAAACTTACCACATTTCTGTGACTCATACGTAGTAATATAATAAGGCATTGCGTGGAACAGATTTATCAGACTGATAACGAGAAATCGCCTGCATCACAGGCGCAAATGAGCTATCAAAATGCGCTGAGCCGGTATAAAAGCCGCCGGGGATTGGCGCGTATCTCGTGGGCGACATGGGCGATCACTCTTGTTACCGTTGCCGTCTGGTGCTTTACCGCTTACCAGGTGGCGCTGGCAGCAGGGGCGCATACACTGCAAGACATCCTCATCAATATATGGAATAATACAGAGAATGGCGATGTACTGGTAATGTATGGCGCGAAGGAGAACAGTCTGATTCTACAGGGTCAGTACTGGCGCTTTATCACACCGATCTTTCTGCACGCGACGCTACTACATGTTGGATTGAATATGCTCAATCTTGCAATACTGGGTGTGTTCGTGGAGCGAATGGTTGGTCACTTACGCTTTCTACTCATCTATTTTGTGACCGGCATCGTAAGTATTATTGCCAGCTTTTTATTGATGCCGGGCGAGGTAAGCGTCGGAGCTTCGGGCGCTATTTTTGGACTTGTCGGTGCCTATAGCCTGTTTATCTTGCTGCACCGCAGAGCCTTGCCCCGGAGTGGTATCCCGGCAATTCTCTGGCTCGTTATTGTAATAGGAGCAAATTTGAGTATTGGCCTGTTTATTCCGAATATTGATAACTACGCGCATCTCGGTGGACTGCTGAGTGGATGTTTGCTGGGATGGTGGTTTGTACCGCACTATACGCGCTCATCCGCTCAGGGAATCAAAGATACCCATAGTCTGGCATATCGCTGGCCCCTGGCCTTGTTTACATTGTTAGGAACATTCTTCCTCGCAATCATTGCTCTACATATTGGAGTTGGAGGATAAATTTTGGAAGCACAAACTGACGTTCAGACGTATATGGAGCGTGGCAAACAGGCGCTGGCAACGGGCCAGGGACGCGACGCCGCCATCGCCTACGCGCATGCGGCACAAATGGAGCCGAACAATCCGGCGGTCCACCTGGGATTAGCCGAGGCCAATCTCGCGCTCGGTTCCTACGGCGTCGTGCATATGGCATGTCGCAAGGTACAGGAGTTACAGCCCGATGGCGGCTTTGAAAGCTTGATGGCACAGGCGCTGCTCGATACATTAGATCATCGCTACGAACGTGCCTTACAAGACGTAGAGAAGGCTATTGAACAAAACCCCGGCACGGGATATGCGCACGCCCTACGCGCCTACTTGCTGCGCCTCAATGGACAGGATTACGACGCGGGTCTGGCCCGTTCACGCGCCGCTCGCCTCTCGTATGGTGGTCGCTACGAGAACATGTTCCCTGAAGTGGAACCGCTCGCGAAACAGGGCTATACCGGCACTCCTGACACACCGCCAGCGCAGACCAATGGCACAAATAATGGCTTTAGCGCACCAGCTACCGACGGACGTGCGACACAACGTGAAGCTGTTCCACCGTGGTCGCGGCCCAACAATTTGCAGCGTCAGATGATTCGCACGCGCTTCACGCTCAGTCAAAATCCGCGCTTCGTGACCAATATCATCATCGCGGTAAACGTTGCCGTTTACCTCCTGTTCGCGCTACTCAGCCAGAACCTGTTGGACCCTACACAAACGCCGTACTTCGTCCAGTTTGCGCAGTATAATCCGCTCATTCACCAGAATCCGGCGGACGCCTGGACCATCTTTACGGCGATGTTCTTGCATTTCAACCTGTTGCATATCGGCCTGAATATGCTCTCGCTGTTTTTCATCGGGACGGCGGTCGAGGTATTCTTCGGCAAGTGGCGCTACCTGGTGATTTACTTGCTCTCCGGCATCATCGGCGGTATCGTCACCTACTTTGTTGACCCTACAGTGCTGGCCGCGGGAGCGTCGGGAGCCATTTTCGGCGTTTTCGGCGCACTTGGTGTATTCTACATCGTCAACCGCCGCTCGATGGGTATGTACGGGAACGGGGCCATCACAAACTGGCTCTTCTGGCTCGGCCTCAACCTTGTCTGGGGCTTTTCTGATAGCAGTATCGGCATCTTCGACCACCTCGGCGGACTCGTCGCCGGTATGCTCATCGCCATTCT
>DATGJV010000232.1:0-7670 GCA_035295005.1 Ktedonobacteraceae bacterium
TGGCAGGCGATAGACCCCTACCATACCCAGGACGACGCCTTCCGGGCGATTGAGAACGGCTTCTCAGAAGTACGTCAAGCGAGCAAGGGGCTTTCGATGACGGTCGATTACGAAGGGCATGTGCTGGCTGCCTCCGACTACTTCACCACCGACCAGCAGGTTATGGTTGCCTACGTGCCGATGCACGGAGTCCATACCATCTACGCCACAATCGGTGACCTGTTCGCCTGGCTGTGTATCATCGGCCTGGTGGCCCTCATCAGCCTGTCCATCGTGCAGAGTCGCAAGCGCCGTTCCATGGCAGAGGCGGTCGCACCCCTGCCAGAACCACAACCGGCTCGCTAAATAACACCATCGGGAAGGTGACCTGGCACCAACAGCGTCACCTTCCTCATCACAGGCGCGTCAGTTCGTTCGCACTATCATTCACAGGTAAGAAGTGTGCCGAATGGCTGACAGTGCGGTTCTTTGACAGTGAGAGAGCAAGGAGTACGGGAATGGAAAGCCAACGAGTTCGACAGGAGGTCTACCAGATCATCGTCAAGGGACATCTTGACCGTGAATGGTCGGATTGGTTTGATGGATTGAACATCACTCTGGTGGACAGCGGGGAAACTATCCTGACAGGTCCACTCGCGGATCAAACTGCTCTGCATGGGGTGCTTATCAAAATACGTGATCTGGGCCTCCCTCTGCTCTCGCTGGCACGTATAGAGACGGGCAAGGAGAACGAATCCAACCCCCCGGACTCATAAGATTTCAGGAAGGAGTTCATCTCGTGGTTCCTCCAGAATTCCTCAATTTCTTCATCGCGAGTACCGGTGCCGGAGCTGCACTCGTCGGCTTGCTCTTCGTGGCCGTTTCCCTGGCACCGGAGCAGATTGTGACTCACCGGGCACCGGTCGAGCGACAGGCTGTCGCGGGCAGTGCCTTTACCGCCCTGATCAATGCGTTCTTTATCTCGCTGGTCGCCCTGATCCCCCACTTCAACCTGGGTACACTCATCGTGCCTTTTAGCACGCTCTCTCTGTTGACCAGTCTGATCCAGGCGTGGTCGCTTCTGAGACCGCGCAAGGGCTGGCAGAGTTTTCTGCGGCGAGCCATTCTGGTCTGCATCAGTCTGGGTCTCTACGGATTAGAACTGTGGACTGCAGTTGGCCTCATCACTAATCCCACCCAGGTTGGTTTCGTCTACGGGCTACTCTTTGTCTTGCTGGGCATCTTTGTCCTGGGACTCACCCGCGCCTGGGAATTGCTCGGTGCCCACCGCTATGGCCTGGGTGGCTGGCTCAACCCCTTACAGGATGTACATGACAGCGGACCGTTTTCGCTTGCAGAAGCCTCTGACTCAGCATCCAGGTAAATAAAGGGGTAGATGGAATACTGCATGCATAGCAGCACGTGCTGCTATGCATGCAGTATTCCATCTACCCAAAAAAATTACTCCATTGCTTCCAATCGCTTTTTGCGTTTAGACGCCTCAAAATAGTCAGGGTCAAGTTCCAAAGCTCTGTTGACTGCTGCTAACGCCTCCGTTTTGTGTCCCAGAATACCCAGTACCCATGCTTTGCCATCCCAGGCAGGTACGAAGACGGCATCAAGCGCCAGAGCATGTTCAAAAGCCTCCAACGCTCGCTCATTTTGAGCGAGCATCGCCAGGCACGTTCCTTTCGCATACCACGCCTCTGCGCTACTATCATCGAGGGCAAGCGAACGTTCAAAAGCTCCCAATGCCTCTGTATAGCGTATAGTAGTGTTTAGATGGTGTCCATATTCCAGCCAGAACGCCGCCTGTTTTTTACGTACATCTTCTTCTTCTGTATTCATATGGTTTGATGCTCCGTTTGCCATATTTTTCTCCGTATTTATTGTATCTTTCTCTGTTGCCACAACTCTACCACTTGTTGGTACGCTTCCCATGTATCCACATCATAGTTTGCTACAGCATCACCCAGCTCAACTGTTGCCAATTCTTGCTGGTGCCGTTCAACGACGCTGCGTCCGCCTTCGTCGCCGGTAACTTGCACCAATTCGGGAAACAGGCTCGCAGCGAATAATGTTGGGTTGCCGCGTTTCCCGTCGTATAACGGAGCCACAATTGGTTTTCCCGTCGTATGCCACGTATCAATCAGTGTATCGAGTATGCGCTGTGTCACCAGAGGTTGGTCGCCGAGCATAATCAATGCGCTATCCACGCTGGCAATTTTTGTGTCAATCTGGCTTTGTAGATACATTAAGCCTACGCGCATCGAAGTACTCATGCCCTGCAAATAATCGGGATTTTCGACGTGTGTAATAGCAGAATCCGTGCTGTAGCTAGCTATTTGTATACGAACTTGCTCAGCCTGATGCCCTAACACAACTATAACAGGCCGTGCTTGCGATGCCAGAGCGGCCTCAATCACATGAGCCAGGACAGGCCGCTCATTCAATGGTAAGAGCAATTTATGCCGCCCGGCTCCCATGCGGCTGGAACTGCCAGCTGCGAGAATGATGGCGGCGGTCGAATGATGTGAACGCACAGGTATACCTGCCTTCCAACCAGATTTGTTATACGTGGGCTTGTATGTTAATGATATAATGAATGTCGAGTATCTCCATAGAGAGATGCTCACATGAGATTATCAGTACCATGTAGAAAATATCACCAACTGCCAGGAGCATACCATACCATGTCTTCTACCCACTCCGTCAATAGTGCCGAAATTGTAGCGTTAGATGCCGAGACGCAGGCAAAATATGAACGACTGCAGGCGATTCTGCGCGAGATGGAGTCGGTGTTAGTGGCCTATTCCGGCGGCGTTGATAGTGCGTTGCTATTGAAAGTAGCGCACGATGTTCTTGGTGAGAAGGCTATGGGAGTGATAGCTGCCTCACCTGCTTACGCGCCAGAAGAGACGCAGGAAGCAATAGCAGTAGCCAGTCAAATGAGAGTGCCGTTGCTCACACTGGAAACTCACGAACTTGAAGACGAGCGTTACGTTGCCAATAACCCGAATCGTTGTTACTTTTGTAAAACGGAATTGTTTAGTAATTTAGAACCATTGGCACAACAATACCATTTAGACCATATTGCTTACGGCATCAATACCGACGACGAAGGCGATTTCCGCCCCGGTCAGCGAGCCGCTCGTGAATTCCGGGTGCGCGGCCCGTTGAAAGAAGCGGGTATGGGCAAACGTGAGATTCGCGCCGTTGCCCGTATGCTGGGCGTCCCGGTGTGGGATAAGCCCGCGATGGCCTGTTTCTCTTCGCGTATTGCCTATGGCACAAAGGTTGACGTAACTGCATTGCAGATGGTATATAAAGCAGAAAAGCTATTGCATGAGCTAGGTTTTCATCAATTACGGGTGCGCCACCACGACAAAATCGCTCGTATCGAAGTCGAGCGGTCGGAACTGCCGCGCTTGATCGAAGATGAGACGAGTCGCGTGGTGGCCGACGGGTTGCGCAACATTGGCTATACCTATGTCACCGTTGATCTTCTGGGCTACCGTAGCGGTAGCATGAACGAGGGGTTCTTCAAAAAGAAGAAATCATCTTAATTGTAATGAGGCATCCTGATTACAAAAACACATTTGAAAGCTGGTGGATTAATGAGCAAACAAATTACTCGTCAACCTTCAAAACAACAACGCCGTCGTGACCGCCGCGAGGAGGAACGCCGTCGTGAGGAGGAACGTCTGCGCAGGAAGCGCAATAATCGCCTGATCTGGGGTGCTGTCATTGCAGCCGTGGTACTGATTATTGCTGGTTCTGTTTTTGCCGTCTTACATAAGCCCGGTACTACGTCGGCGAATTCCCCAATTCAAACAGTCAATCCGGCCTATCCACCTGTTGACAACAATGTCGGTTGCGACACGCAGGAACAGGACGCTTTCCATATTCATGCTTATTTGACTGTATGGATAAATGGTCAGCAATCAACTATTCCCGCGAATATGGGTATTGCTACTGACCAATCCTGTCTCTACTGGCTCCATACACACGATACAACGGGGGTAATTCATATAGAAGCTCCTGCTGATCGCTCGTTCGTTCTTGGCAATTTTTTTGATGAATGGGAGCAAGTGTTCTCGTCAATGAATTATCCCTCTCAATTGGACTTGAGTACCGGTTGGACAGTATACGTCAACGGACAGCCTTACAAAGGTAATTTCCGCACTATTCCGTTACAGGCCCATACGATTATCACCATGGCCTATAACAGTCCGGGCGTGAAGCCTGTTACCACCTACAACTGGAATGGTCTCTAAGATGCCGGAGCGCACGATCTATCTTGACCATGCCGCGACCACACCGCTTGACCCGCGTGTGTTGGATGCGATGCTGCCATACTTTACGATTGAATACGGCAACGCCAGCAGTATCTATACGCTGGGGCGTCATGCCATGCAAGCGATTGACAGCGCACGCGAGGAGGTAGCCGACCTTCTCGCGTGCCGCCCTACAGAAATATCGTTTATGGGTTGTGGCTCCGAAAGCGATAATCTGGCAATCAAGGGCATGGCGTTTGCCGCACAGAAAAAGGGCAATCATCTCATCACCACGCCGATTGAGCATCATGCTGTTCTGCATACCTGCCAGTACCTGGAGCGTTTCAGCTTCAAAACCACGTACTTGCCTGTAGATAGTTATGGCGTGGTTAACCCCGATGATGTTGCGCGGGCAATTACCGACCAGACGATTCTTGTCTCCGTCATGTATGCTAACAACGAAATTGGCACCATCGAACCTATTGCCGAAATTGGGCGCATCTGCCGTGCCAGAAAAATCCCTTTCCATGTAGACGCTGTGCAGGCTGGTGGTTCGCTACCGATAGATGTGACAGAACTTCAGGCCGATTTGCTCTCGCTCTCGGCGCATAAGTTCTATGGCCCCAAAGGCGTTGGCATACTTTATGTCCGTCAGGGTATGCGCCTGTTGCCCCAGTTGCAAGGTGGTTCGCAGGAGCGCGGTCGCCGGGCCGGTACAGAAAATGTTGCCGGTATCGTCGGAGCGGCAACCGCATTACGTCTTGCCTACGAAGAACTGCCGCAGGTGACGCCGCGTATTATCGCCTTACGCGACCGCCTCATCGAAGGGCTACTCACTATCCCCGGCAGTTTCTTGACCGGCCATCCAACCAATCGTTTGCCTAATAACGCCAGCTTCTGTTTTGAGGGCGTCGAAGGTGAGTCAATTTTGCTTAACCTCGATTTGCTGGGTATCGCTGCCTCCACCGGCTCCGCCTGTACATCGGGTTCTGTTGACCCTTCTCATGTACTGCTGGCAATGGGCATACCCCCCGAACTTGCGCATGGCAGTCTGCGGCTTACTCTCGGTAAATCTAACACAGATGCCGACGTAGACGCGATACTCGCTGCTGTCCCCGCTATTGTGGAGAAGTTACGTCGTCTGGGTGTGTGATGATGCAATTAACCTTTGCATGACCCACTCCCTTGCCTGTCCCACCTGCACATCCACAACAGCATTCACAATTGGCCCATGCATAAAACGTGGCACTGTAAATCCCTGCAATGGCCCGTGAGTCAGTACTCGCGCCGTCATATCTTGAAACCTGAACAATGCAGGATTACACAGTGCCGCAACAGTGAGTGGGTCATGCAAGTACGGCAATCTGGAATGCCAGCGCGAACGATGTTCTTGCCAGACAACCAGTAAACGGCTGAGAAGTTGCGCTTGAAGCGTATTGCTGCTTTGGAGTTGCGCGATATCACATGCTCGCAGTTTGCAACGTGAAGTAATATTGAGGCCAACCATCGTCACAGGTATTCCTGACGCCAGGACAATCTGGGCCGCCTTTGCATCGCTTCGTACATTCCAATCGGGTAAGGGAAGCCCGCTCGAACCGCCCATCATCACGATACTTCTTATAGCCGTAAATAATTGAGGTTCAAGTGTGAGTGCGGTGGCAATGTTTGTCAGTGGCCCAATGCAAACAAGGGTCAGGCGACCTGAATAAGCAAGAGCCGTCTGGATAATCAATTCTGGACCAGTAAGCGAACTGATGGCGCTGTATGTCTCGTGACCGGACAGTACAGGTAGTATTGCGGCCTGTGGAACGCCTGATGGCCTGTGCCGGAATTGCAATGGAGATTGTATACCGGCGGCAACTGGAATATCATCGTGTCCAAATGTGTGCAGCAAATATGCGACAAGTTGGGCCCTTCGTTGGGTATCGCCAAACACGGTTGTAATGGCGTGTACAGCGATTTCGGGGGAATTCAACGCTACTGAGAGAGCGAGCGCATCGTCAATATCGTCGCCGATATCGGTGTCAATGAGAACATCAACTGGCGGTTTTTCGGATTGGCTTGCTGTTTTAGAGATTTGTTCAGGTAGTTGGCGCATTGTCAATATGCCCTCATTGTGTTACATTGAATACGTGAGAGGTTTAGGGGTGATTAGGAGGCATTTCCGCCTGCGTACACGCCATAACCAGACTGCTCCAGATTACTTTAGACTACCATAGAGGTTAGGGAACGGCAACAATCGTTGTTGCGCTATTTTACCCGAACACAAAATTTTTAGAGAAGGGGTAAAACATTGTATGGATACACTTAAACGAGAAGTATTGTCACAGCGTGTGCGTCAGGTGAAGCCTTCCGGGATTCGGAAGTTTTTTGATATCATCAACACTATGCCAGATGTCATCTCTTTGGGTGTTGGTGAACCGGATTTTGTCACGCCCGTCCACATTCGCGAGGCTGGCATTCGCTCTATCGAGCAGGGGCATACGCGCTACACATCCAACTATGGTATATTTGAGTTGCGCGAAGAGATAGCGGCCATGCTCCAACGTCGCTACGGTTTGAGCTATGATCCCAAAACAGAGATACTTGTAACCGTCGGTGTGAGCGAGGGCGTAGACCTGGCAATGCGCACGCTGATTGATCCCGGCGATGAGGTAATTTCGCCTGACCCAGGCTATGTCGCTTACGAGGCGGATATTATCTTTGCCGGTGGTGTCCCTGTACCCGTGCCGACCTATGCCAAATATGACTTCGGCGTGCGGGCAAGCGAGATTGCCGCCGCGATTACGCCGCGCACGAAAATGATATTGCTTGGCAACCCCAATAATCCTACCGGGGCTGTCATCCCCCGTGCCGAACTGGAGGCCATCGCGAAACTTGCTATCGAGCATGATTTGATCGTGTCGGTGGACGAGGTGTACAGTCGCCTTGTCTATGAGCAAGAGCATATAAGCATCGCAGCCCTCCCCGGCATGCGCGACCGCACGGTACTGCTGGATGGTTTCTCCAAAGCCTATGCCATGACTGGCTGGCGTATCGGCTATGTTGCCGCCCCTGAGCATATCCTCGCGGCAATGCTAAAGATTCACCAGTACGCGATTATGTGTGCCGGAACCGCTCCACAGGAAGCGGCATTAGAGGCATTGCGCAACGGTGAAGCTGATGTGCAAATGATGCATACCGACTATGCTCGCCGTCGCCGTATGTTCGTGGATGGCCTGAATGCTATTGGTCTCCCCACCTGTGAACCACGCGGCGCCTTCTACGCCTTCCCCTACATCGGTAATACGGGCATGTCTGACGACGAATTTGCTGAGAAACTGTTGTTCGAGGAGGAAGTTGCTGTTGTTCCCGGCAATTCCTTCGGTGCTGCTGGTAAAGGCTACGTGCGTTGTGCCTATTGCACCTCCTATG
>DATGJV010000233.1:0-2835 GCA_035295005.1 Ktedonobacteraceae bacterium
TCAGTCCACCTGCCGCCTCGGCGCAGATGTTGCGTCCATACCCGCGAATCTTGTTGCTGATCGAGACCTGGCCGATGCTGGCGGCATAAAACCATGCAATAGACAGGTAAACACTCACATGCTTTGGTCCCTGTGACCCACAAATGTGCAACTGTTGCTGCCCATAAGCGTTGCCGCCTGTGCCGGCAGCAAAGACGGCTCCCACTCTGGTTGCATCCTCCTCCTGGAGTTGCAAACCAGCATCCGCGATGGCCTGTTTCGCACAGACCATATCAAATTGCGTCCAGCGATCCGTTTGCACGATAATCCGCGGGTCCAGGAAATCCGCGGGATTAAAGTTCTTTACGCTTCCCGCAACCTTACTGGTAAAGTGCGTGGGGTCAAAAGTGGTGATTGGTGATATGAACGATTGGCCGCTAATCATTGCCTGCCAGAAATCAGTTACTCCAATACCGGCGGGTGTTACGACGCCAACGCCCGTAATAACAGCTTCTTTAGACATATGCATCACCTTTGCTTTCTGCAAAAGAGGAGAGAACAAGGGCGGATTGAAAGCCGCCGAAGCCGCTCGCGGTGGAAACGATATGTTTCACTGTCTGCTCCCTTGCAACATTCGGCACATAGTCCAGGTCACATTCGGGATCGGGAGTCTGATAGTTGATCGTGGGGGGAATGATTCGCCGTTGGAGAACAAGGGCGCAGGCAGCAGTTTCTATCGCGCCTATCGCGCCCAGTGAGTGTCCAATCATTGATTTGATCGAGCTAATAGGAATAGTATACGCCTGCTCGTTCCAGATGGTCTTAAAAGCGTTCGTCTCATGGATATCATTCTGACGTGTTGAAGAGCCATGCGAATTAATATACTGTATGTCACCCGGCACAAGCTCTGCCTCATGCAGCGCAACCCCAATCGCCTGCGCCAGATCGTGGCCGTTGCGCTGCAGACCTGTCATATGATAGGCGTTGAGCGCACTACCGTACCCTTTCATCTCCGCGTAGATGACCGGTGCCTGTCGCTTCATCGCGTGTTCAAGTGACTCCAGTATAAGGAAGGCGCTGCCTTCTCCAAGCACAAAGCCATTTCTCTCATTATCGAAGGGGCGGGAAGCTCTTTTTGGCTCGTGATTGCGAGGTGAAGTTCCTTTAATGGCATCAAATGAAGCGATATTGACCGGACAGATGCCCGCCTCCGCCGCGCCCGCGATCACTACGTCAGCGTCCCCGTCGCGCACCCATTCAAACGCCTGGGCGATGGCATCTATTCCGGCAGTACAGCCCGTCGAGACAGTGACAACTGGCCCTTGAATGTGAAACTTCGCCGCAACTTCCGCGCTAAGGCTTGTCGGTGACATGGCATGATACAGAAATGGAGATGCCAGTTCAGGATCAACCGTGAACTCGGTGGCCTGTTTACTCACAACTAAATATTCTTGCTCCAGCCGCAAGGTTGAACCGATTGCTGTCCCGGCAGCTACCCCGATACGAGTGGTATCCAGGTGGGCAAGGTCCAGACCGCTTTCCGCCAGTGCTTCCGCCGCCGCAACAAGGCCGAACTGCGTATGTCTGCTTGTTCTTGCCACATCTTCTTCGCTCAGGCCGAAGCGCAAGGGATCCCAATCTGCAACAGCCGCCACCACCTGCGATCGAAACTGTTCCAGGTGGTCAAGCTGCGCAAGGTCCGCAGTTGATTTCCCCGTGACCAGCGTCTCCCAGAAAGCCTCTCGCCCCACGCCGCCCGATGCTACCACGCCTATACCCGTTATCATGACTCGCGCCATAGTCGCTTTCTCCTATTTAAGAACCGTTAAGAACCTCTATGCCAAATGCTACACGCTTGAAGTCTGGTCTTCATCAAATGTAGTGATTGAGATTACAGCGCAATTACAAACGAGAGAAGATGGGAGTAATCCGCTCCTTTTACTATCAAGCAGTATGGAGATAAGCGAAATGCTGTCATATCGTGCGCAGGAAAGGAGAATACACACATGTCATTGCGCTGCAATATCGAAAGCTTGCTTGATATTTTGCACGCCAAAGTAGGAGTACCGAGAGATACACCCAACATTGATACTGCCTCCTGGGAGGAAATCGGGGTCGAATCACTGGGACTGACAGAGGTTTGCACCAGCCTGGAACACAAGCTTGGCATTGCTATCCCGCATGAAGAGGTGCTTGTCCTGAAAAACGTTCAGGAGCTTGTAGCATATGTTAACGCAATTGAGGCATAGGAGGGTGATTCATGGGCTATATTCGTAACGCCGTACTGATCCACGCGCCGGTGGACGATGTCTTCAAGCTGACCAACAATGTCCGCACATGGCCGGATTTATTCACGGAGTATGCCAGCAGCGAAGTGCTTGAAGAGACGGAAAACAGCGTCACATTCCAGCTGACAACCAATCCCGACGAAGCAGGTACGCAGTGGAGCTGGGTATCCACACGCTGGACGAACGCTGAGCGCAAATCCACGTACTCCGAGCGCAATCCCACTGCCGGGCCTTTCAAACAAATGACGATTCGCTGGTGGTACGACGCCATCGGCGAGACAGACACCATCATGACATGGGAACAAGAGTTCACCATGAAGCCAGAGGCCCCGTTCACCGAAGAAGTGGCGACCAATCATCTCAACAGTCAGACACGCATCCAGCAGAGGGTGATCAAAGAGCGCATCGAGCAGAAGTATGGCACCTCACAGCCGGAGGAGTTGTATCGCGGCATTATCGTTGGGACGTATAAGCCGGGCAGCGAAGATAAAATTGTGGAGGCGTTTAAGCGTTCCGATGCAACCGAACTGCCGCGCAGCATCGGAGTGAAATCCCGCCATGTCTGGAT
>DATGJV010000234.1:0-11208 GCA_035295005.1 Ktedonobacteraceae bacterium
ACATGGGCAGCCTGGCACACCACTAAGAGGGTATCCACAGACAAAATAAAATGCAAGGTATATAGAACTTATGTACTATTTTACCTTAAAGGAAGTATACCCGACGAAAAGCAAGCAGTCAATATTACTTTAGAGGCATGATGGGAAGAGGTATGTTTCTCGAACAAATGAACGAAAAAATTATGGAATTCGCGGAATTTGTCCAGGATTTTATGAAAAGATGTTGCACCCGTACAGCAATGTTAGCAAATATCTAATGGGGCCAGTTTTGCGATAAGAGAGGTAAGTTCGGTGATGTGGAACGGTTTGCTCATGCCAATAATCTGCCGTTCTTGCAACTGCGGCGTGATAGAGCTAAGGCTGGCGGTGAGCATGATGGTTGGAATGTGTCTCTCTTTTAAGATGGTTTGTACGTGGTCATAGAGTTCGATGCCGTTCATGTCAGGGAGGAAGTAGTCGAGGAGGAGAAGGTCGGGCATGGTATTCTCAACGGCCTTGATAGCTTCTGATGCGCATATTGCCCATATAACCTGCGAAGGCATATTGCGTTGAATGACTTCCTGGAGGAGTATGCCAATTGTCGGGTCGTCTTCCACGATAAGGATAGTTGCCATAATATTCTCCTGTCCTTCATGCATGGATATAAAAGTCGCAATAAACAATACGTATTTTCGAGCCATTTGGATCAATACTATGTTGATGGATATTCTTGCAGTTAAGCTGCTTCCTCCACCCTATCCCATCCTATCTTAGCTTTCCTTTTTTGCCCGTTGTTGCAACTCGTAGAGTTTGCTAATGGCCTCAATTGGCGTTAACTCGTCAATTGCCAGGTGCTTAATCTCTTCGAGTAATGGATGCGGTTCGGAGGCGAAGAGCGTCATTTGCCAGGAAGCTGGCATGGTGATATCTTGCATAGCTTTGCGACGCGCTCTGGCTTCGCCTTTGCGCTCCAGAGATTCCAGGATTTCTTCGGCGCGATGGATGACGGGACGAGGGATACCGGCCAGTTGAGCGACATGGACGCCGTAGCTTTTGTCCGCGCCACCGGGGACGATTTTGCGCAGAAAGACGACCTTACCGCCCTCTTCGGTGACGGCGACATTCAGACAACGAATGCGCGGCAGAAGTTGCGCGACCTCGACCAGTTCGTGATAATGTGTGGCGAAGAGCGTGCGAGCGCCGCAACGTTTGTTGTTGTGCAGGTATTCGACAATGGCGCGGGCAATGGCAAGGCCATCATATGTGCTGGTGCCGCGCCCAATTTCGTCCAGGATAACGAGGCTGCGCGGTGTGGCATGGTGCAGGATGTTGGCGGTCTCCACCATCTCGACCATGAAGGTGCTCTGGCCCGTTGCCAGGTCATCCTGTGCACCAATGCGGGTGAAAATACGGTCCACCAGTCCGATAGTCGCCGCTTCGGCTGGCACATAGCTGCCGATTTGTGCCATCAGGACAATTAGCGCGACCTGCCGCAGGTAGGTGGATTTGCCGGCCATATTGGGGCCGGTGATGATGCCGATTTGCGCCTCCGAGTTGGAGAGATTCGTGTCGTTAGAGATAAATGGCGTCTCCGTCTGTGCCTGTTCAACGACGGGATGGCGACCGGCGACAATGTGAATGTTTTCCTCTTCGTTAAGTTGTGGGCGGCAGTAATTGTTGCGACTGGCAACCTCGGCAAGACTCAGGTAGACATCAATCTCCGCCAGGGCGCGAGCGGTGGTCAAGATTTGCTCGGCAGCATGGACGGCGATATCGGCACGCAGTTGCGTGAATAGTTCGGTCTCAAGCTTGCTCGTGCGCTCCTGAGCGTTGAGTATCAGCGTCTCATACTCTTTCAGGTCGGGCGTGATGTAGCGTTCGCCGGTGGAAAGCGTCTGTTTGCGGATATAATCCTTTGGCACGCGAGCAAGATGCGAGTTGGAAACCTCGATAAAGTAGCCAAAGACCTTGTTGTTGCCAACTTTGAGCGTTGGAATACCCGTGCGCCGACGTTCGCGCTGCTCCATGTCGGTGATCCATTGCCGCCCGCCGTGTGATGCTTCCTTAATCTGGTCAAGTTCTTTGCTGAAGCCGGAGCGAATGACGCCCCCGTCGGCTGTGCTGAGAGGGGGCTCGTCAACAATGGCGCTTTCTATCAGTTGAATGATGTCCCCGTTGTCGGCTAGCTGCCGCATAATATGTAAGAGCGCAGGTTCACTATGATTGTTGGAATGGGCAATGTTAAGCGTTGCTCCGACCTCGCGCACAGCGGCGGCGGCACGCAGACCGCTTGCCAGCGATACAAGGTCGCGAGGCGTGGCGATACGTTGGCGCACGCGATTGATGAGGCGTTCGATATCGCTTGTTTTTTTCAGCGCCTCCGCCAATCGGGCCTGTAACAGCGTATCGCCAAGCAGTTCAGAAATAACCTGCTGGCGTTGTTGCAAGATATCGAGATCGAGCAACGGCTGGCTAATCCAGCGCCGGATTAAGCGCCCGCCCATTGGACTGCGCGTCTTATCCAGCACCCACAGCAGCGAGCCTTTGACGGAGCCGCTGCGCCCGCTCTCGAAGAGTTCCAGGTTGCGCCGCGTGTAGGTATCCAGTGTCATAAAGCCACTGATCGAGTAGGTTTCGAGCGCGGTAAGCTGGCGCAATAGTCCCCTTTGTGTTTCCTGCAAATAGGCCAGCACGGCACCAGCGACGCGCATGGCAAGCGGCAGGTGAGCGCAGCCAAAGCCTTCCAGTGAGGCCACATCAAAATGGGTAAGCAGACGATGACGGGCGTCGTCCTCCGCGAAGTAGCGTGCATCAAAGGGCGTGACATGTCCGGCGACGCCTGTTAAGAGCTTTGATAGAGGAGCGATATCGTCCTCGTCGTCTTCCTCCAACGCGGGTGCTTCCGCGTTGGCATTGCCATTGCTGCCAATTTTGGTGACTTGCTTCTCGCTCATCACGGTTGCCAGCCAGCGTCGTTTGCGGCTGCCCAGCCGGCTGTAGTTGGCCTCAATGAGAACTTCTGCCGGGCCGACGCGAGCAATCTCCTGTTGTAACGCGAGTTCCGGTTCAGACGTGTTAAATTGTGTAACAGCGAATTCACCGGTAGTGATATCCACGTAGGCGATACCAACGGCATCACGAGCGGTAACGACGCCAGCCAGAAAGTTATTGCGCCTGGCGGTAAGCATTGCGGGGTCAATCACCGTACCGGGGGTGACGATACGAATCACTTCGCGGTCAACCAGTCCTTTAGAAAGCGCGGGATCGCTGGTTTGTTCGCAAACGGCGACGCGGTAACCCTTGCTCACAAGGCGAGCGATATAGCCATCAGCGGCGTGATGGGGAATACCCGCCATCGGTGATTTCTCGCCGCGTCCGAAATCGCGCCGGGTCAAGGCTATTTCGAGTTCGCGGGCCACAATTTCGGCGTCGTCGTCGAACATCTCATAAAAGTCGCCCATGCGAAAGAAGAGGACGGCATCGGGGTTTTGCCCTTTAATTTGCAGATATTGAGTTCGTACAGGACTATGTACAGGATGTTCTTTTTCGTAATCGGAAAATAGCACGTTATACCTCTACCAGGGTGTCGCACCACCCTGTCTAGTATAAGCGTTTCAGGTTATTCCGTCAATTTGCAATCCTGTGCCGCGTTTAATATACTGAAGGCATCCAGACGAGGCACCCACAATTGACAACGTGAGTAGGTTTGGTGATGCTGAATCATCAGCAGAGCGAATGCGAGGAGGACTTCGATGCTTTACATCGTCATTATACTGTTTCTCTTATTCAGTGGCGTTCTGGCAGTGGTGGCATTTGAGAACTTTACGACGCAAGTACAGATATCGCTTTTTGCCTGGCAGTCCCCTGATTTACCGTTGGGTTTGTTGCTCCTGCTCGTTTTCGTACTGGGCGCTGTCCTGCTCTACCTGGTATCCGCCGCCTCCGCATGGCAAGATTGGCACGAACTGCGCCGATTGCGCCAGCGCATAGGAGAGTTGGAAATAGCAATGAACCAGCAGCCCACCGTTCCGACGCCGCAGGGAGTGCAGGAAGCGCAAGTGCTGCAAGGAACGCCAGAGGTACAGGGTACGCAGCCGATACAACCAATGCAACCTGTGCAACCACCTCAATCCCCTCCCATCGTACCCATGCCCGGTATGCCCACAAAACCGGATATTTCTGATATGCCCACGCAACATTAACTCAAATGTGAAACAAAATAGCAACCAGCGTGCGCAAAACCCCTCTTTTCGGTTTCGCTTTTGTGGATGTGGCAGGCACAATAGTATTGCCATTAGCGTCAACTGAAGCGTCTATAGTAGGGGTATCCCCTTGCGGGTACCCTGGTTCTTGCTCTCGCGGGTACCCTGGTTCCTGTACATGTTCGGAAACCGGAACCTCCCCACTTTGTGCCACCTGTTCAGAAATTGGAACATTCTCGTTCTGAGCTACATTCTCTGTTTCAAGCATATCACGAATTTCTGACGCATCCTCTTTATCTGGTCTATCTGCCAGTTCGGGAACGACTTCCAGTTCGGGTATGGTACCCGCTTCCGCTATATCTGTCTCTTGTTCCGCCACGGTTTCCATGTGTAGCTTGTTGATGAGTGCCTGTTCCTGGGCGTCCACCGCGTTAGTGGATTGATCTATCTCTTCGCGTACAACCTCTAAGTGTTGCAGTGCAGGTTGTTGTTCATCCTGTTCCTCAACGGCCATCATGGTTACTTCTGTATGCTCGGCCTGTGTCTCTTCAAGAACGGGTGTAGGCTCTACCTCTTCGGGCCGGGTTTCTTGTACGGTTGGTAGTACACTGGATTCGGCCTGTGTCAATTGAGGGTTCTCGGTATTGCCGGTGTTGTCAGCATTGTTGGTGCTGACGGTATCCGGCAATGGTTCCTGTTGTGTTGTTGGCGAGAACGCTCGTATTTTGAGTGTCGTTTCCAGCATAGATGCATCATTTTCTGCTTCTTCTGCATTTTCCAGATCGTCGCTCATCAGCTTCTGGAGGAACAGTTCTTCCATCAATTCGCTGCCGGGCTCGCTGTTCTCGCGTGTTTCTTCTTGCCCAGGAGAGCTGTTAGATGGCCCTGCTGCGGATTCGGAGAAGGGAGGTTCGATGGTGGATGGGTCGGCTGCCTCTTGCCCTGGCATGGAGTCAATCCAGTCGTAAGCACCTTCTAGCGCATGTTCGCACCATTTCGTATAGCCGTCACTGATTAAGTCCAGTTTCTCGCAGTATTCGAGGTGTTGTATTGCGCGGTCGAGCCATTCTTCACCCCGATCCTGCATGCAGTCCAGCAGGGAGATATCAGAGACGCCATTTGCTTGTAGGCGAGCTAAAGAGGCGAGTGCAATTGCCGAAGGGTGTACCTGTTCCAGGCATTCCGCGTTTTCCGCGATGTCGCGCTGTATAGCGTCTGTCAGTGCCTGTAACGTCTGTATGCGTTGCCGTACATTCCAGAGTTGGTACGCAGTATAAAATTGCTCTACGTCGAGAGGATTGAGTTGCGCGAAGAGGGAATTTAACTCGTCGGAGGAGAGTTGCGGTGACTGCTCTTTCATAGTCCTGTATCCTCCCCGTCCTCTCTTTTTTCAGTATTCTCGCTCCGCGCTTCTGGAAGTTCCCGCATGTTGGGATGGCGTCCCCAGCGTTCTATCCAGCGTTGAATAAGCCGGTTGGTGCGCATGCTTTCCTGGTCAATAGGGCCGTTGGTGTTGATGAGAGCGGCATTACGTAACCACCAGGGCAGCTCCATGCGCGGCTCCGTTTGCGTATGTTCCTCAATGAATGCTCCCAAATCTTCTGGCAAGAGCATTGACTCAGAGTGAGGCGTGTGGGGGATAGGCGGCAATGCCGTGTTTCTATTGAGCAATGGTCGAAATTCATTGGTGCCAACAACGGGATCGGGAGCGAACTGTTCTTCTGACGGTGGTAAACTTCCCTGAGCAAAGAGCGCCTGTGAGATAGCTGCTGTTGGTTCGTTAGCCTGAGTGTAGCGAGCGGATGGCCCTTCCGTTGTACCATAAGGGGCCATTTCTGTTGTGCCGTTGGTTGATGGGGAAAGCTCCGGGTGCTGCGTGTGGTTTGTATGACCATTTAAGCCAATCATCAATGCGTGCAGTATCTCGTTATTGGACTGGAGAAGAGAAGGTGTCTCTCCTCTAGCAGCTTGCTCATGTTCATCTATGGGATGCAGCATTTGCTGTAAGAGTTGCTCGCGATTGTGTAACTGGGCAAACTCCTCTATAAGCTCGTCCAATTGTGCGCGGAGGAGCCGGTCAACGTCACGATAATGCAGCCATTGCTGATATTGCCCCATTGCCTGTACCTGTTTTTCTGGAAAACTTTCACCTATCCGTGAAGTCAGTATAACATGTTCTCCTATAAAGGTACAAGTCTACGCTAAACCCTCTCGTTCCTGCGCTGTATTGTGCGAGATACGCAACAGAATACCGATGATGATGTAATTGGCAATGACAGAGCTACCGCCGTAGCTGAGGAAGGGCAATGGAATACCCGTTAAGGGCAGGAACTTCATGTTTGCGGCGGCAATAACAAAGGTCTGGATGGCAAAAATGGAGGTGAGACCTGCTGCCAGCATTTGATTGAATGGCTCACGGGCCTCAACTGCAATGCGATAGCCGCGATAGATGAGCAGCAGGTAGATGCCCAGGATAGCAAAGAGACCGGCTAAGCCCAGTTCCTCGCCAAAGGCCACGAAAACCATGTCGGATTGTATGACCGGGACGTAGGCGGGATGGCCCAGCCCGAGGCCGGTGCCGAGAATACCCCCACTGGAGAGGGCAATCAATCCCTGTACAATTTGCAGCCCCTGATTTTCCGCGAAGTTGACTTGATCGGGAGTCCAGTTTTGCCAGTTGACGACATCAAAAGGTACCGTCTGGAAACGTACTTGCACATAGGAGAAAAGTTTATAACCGATGAAGCCAAGCACTGCGAATATGAGTAAGCTGACCACCACGTAGGATATTTTTTGCGTTCCCAGGTAAATCATGCAGAGGAAGATACCATAAATGAGCAGCGCCAGACCAAGTTCGCGTATGCCCAGGAAGAGCAGAAGGGCGAGGCCGAGCATGAGTGCCAGCGGGCCAAGTTGTGCCAGTGGCGGGAGGCGTAAACGTCCGATGCGCAGATTACCTTCCGAAAGGATATCAAAGTTCTCGCTTAGATAGGCCGCGAAGAAGATAACCAGAAAAATCTTGAGTAGTTCCGACGGTTGCAGGTTCAAAGGGCCAAAATTCAACTGGTCGTGTGTGGGACTGTTCAGGTTTTTTGTGCGTAGCGCATTGACGAGCGTCAGCCCCACCAGCACAATACCGAGAAAGGCCCAGGTATATTTATAGCGGCGCAACCAGCCCATGTTACGTAGGAGAAATAGCGTCGCAATACAGGCGACAATGCCGATAATCACCCATATCAGTTGACGGCTGCCTAAATCTGGCACGCCGGTATCAGGTCCAAGTCGGGTTGCCATGAGCATACCGAGACCACTGAGCAATCCCACCAGTGGTAGGAGCATCTGGTCAGCTTTGGGAAAGGTGAAACTGAGCAGGACATTGACTGCCAGTAATACGCCGATAAGACCGAGTGCGGGAATCAAATCATGGATTGTTGGCAAACTCTTTGTGCTGAATGAGGAGTGCGGGTCCAGGTTTGCCAGCAGGAGTTGGGTCATTTCCAGCAAAAGAATCAAGAAAGGAATAATAAAAAGTGACAGTTCTCGCCAACGGTAGTTTTGTAGCGTGAAACGACGAGATGCGCCGCTATATTGATAATTGTTTGCTTTATTTGCCTTTGTAGCCTTGATTGCCATGAACTTGTACCTTCGTTATCCTCTATCTGCTAGCAACATCTATTGTGTCAATTTGAAGGTGATATAGCCAACCTGGACAATATCGCCCGCTTTTGCTGGCAGGGCATCCACCGCCGGCTGGTTGTTTACCCACGTGCCATTGGTGCTGCCTGCGTCCTGTACATACCACACGTTGTTGCGGTTCCAGAGGTGTGTATGCTCGGAGGAAATAGAATTATCCGTCAGTTGAATAGTATTGGTTGGCCCGCGTCCTATCGTTGTCTGCGGCGCAAGGTCAAAGCGCGTTCCGGGCAGAATATTGCTGGGGCCGCTATCAACCACGACCAGGTGTCCCAGCACAGGTGGCGCTTTATCTACCGCGTTCACGGAAGCGACGGTACTTTTGCGTAAATCTCTTGTAATAACGATAACGACCTGCATCAGGAACAGATAGAGCAAGACGATGAATAAGAGACGTAATATAAGCAGAAAAATGTCTAATTGTAATGGCATAGAGTGGCTATCTCACATTCTCTGGAAGTAAAAATCATAACTGCCAATAGTGAAGCAGTCTCCATTGCGCAGGATATGGTGGCGCTGATTCGGTGTCCCGTTGATGGTGATACCATTGGTGCTGCCAAGATCAAAAATGGCGAATTGCCCATCGGGCTGGAACTTGATTTGAGCATGATAGCGCGAGACGCGCTTATCCTCAACAATAATGTCATTATTGAGTTGGCGTCCAATTTTAATAACGGGTTTCTCGATACGATATGTTTGCTCGCCAGCCTGTGGCAAGCGTATACTCAAGGCCGCCTGTGGCATATTCATAGCTGGTTGTGGGGGTACCGGCGGCATCAACGATGACGATGGATTGCCGGGAAAGCTAGAGTAGCTGGGATAGTCCGGGTTGCTGTTATACCCTTGCATTGGCGCTCCCGGCTGACCCGGTGCGAAACTACCCATATCATGCACGCCGGATTGTTGCGCTCCCGCTAATTGCTCTCGCAGTTGTGCCAGTTGTGCGGGGCTGATCGCCTGCGTTGCCATCAGACCGCCATCCACACTGGGGCCAGCAGTGGGGTTGGCGGCGGGATTGAAATGTTGCTTGTCCGCCAAAGCTGCTTCGATGCGAATTCTGCCAACGCGCAAATCGCTATCCTCTGACAGGCGCAGAATGGGCATCGTTTTGAGCGTATAGTGACGCTGGCGTGCTACCTCAACAAGGTGATTTTGCCAGTCGGTGGCGTGGTATGAGAAGCTTTGAGAAAGTTGCTGGTAGTCCTGGTGGCTGAGAAAGATGGTATAGAGGTTGGGTGCCAGCCGCCGCCCTTCGCCCTGGAGAACAAGATTATCCTCCATCGCCAGTTCTAGCTGGCGGCGCACCTGCGATGGCTGCAATCGGGCCGGGAAAAGGAACGCAAAGGGACCCTCCACAATGCGCTGCATGAGTGATTCAAATTTTGATAATGGGTTCTGGCGAGCTGTCACGTCGCTCATCTCCTCTACCCGGCACTACCCAACACTGCCTTCCATTGATCCGTTCAATGGAACGGCGGCTTGCGATGCCTGTGATTCTAATAGTTGTCGCCCTTGTTGTGCATCAATTGCAATTTGTGCCTTCAAAGCCTCGATGCCCGCGAAGCGTTGCTCACTGCGCAAACGTGCAATGAAGCTAATAGTAATACGTTGATCGTAGAGGTCGGGTTGAATATCAAGCAAGTGTACCTCTACAAGTCGTACTGTTCCATTAAACGTCGGGCGTACTCCAATATTGGCTACACCATTATAGACGGGAATCGTCCCCTCTGCGTCACGTTGCGCCATATCTCCTATGATAACACGCACGGCATACACACCATTGGCAGGAATGAGCCTGTGGGGTTCCGGCAGCAAATTGGCGGTGGGAAAGCCGATCAATCGTCCGCGCTGGTCGCCGTGCTGCACGAGGCCTGAGAAGGTGAGCGGGTGTCCCAATAATTCATTGGCATCGGCAATCTGCCCTTCACTGACCAGCTTGCGTATGCGTGTGCTGCTAATGCGCCCCTGCCCGTTTTCCTGTAACGGAATAGCCTCTACCTCTATACCATGCTCCTTCCCATACTGCTCAAGAAAGGATACATCGCCCATCCTGTTATGCCCCAGGCTGAAATTCGCGCCCACAACCATGCCTTTGACGGTAAAGTTGGCACACAGGTTGTCCATAAACGCCCCGGCGCTCATCGCGGCAACCTCCGGCGTAAAGTGTATAATGATGCTATGAGCGATGTTCCCGTAGCGTGCTGTCAGAGCCAGTTTCTCCTCTAATGAGGTCAAATTTTGCAGGTCAATTTCCGGTCGTACCACCTCCAGCGTGTGTGGCGAAAATGTGACCAGTACTGGCGTGCAATGGAGCCTGTGTGCCATTGCGACCAGTTGGTGCATCAATCGCTGGTGACCCCGGTGAACCCCGTCAAAATTGCCAATGGTAATCGCGATAGTCTCGTGTGCTGCTAGTGTTGTTTCGTATTGCATGTGTAATGGTGACCCTTAGTGTTCTCAGGGCTATAGTACCACAATCGCTGGTGGGACGCAATTCGTAGGGGAAAAGGATCTCAGCCTGTGGAGGAAGGGCAAGAATCTTCTGTATGCAGACGGTGGGGGATTCAAAAGCCCTTGAGGACATGTTTGATACGCCTGACCAGATCAGTATTCGAGCGTCGCTCCTCTTCGGTCAAATCCTCACCGCTTGTCGGTATTGCATCTATGTAGGTTTGCAGATGGCGCGTCAGTGCTTGCGGTCCGGCGATGCGTGCAATGTTCTGAAGCAATGTTCGCGCTTGCTCGTCCTGGTTGCGCCGTATATCGGTAATGGCGGTTTGTGCGTACAGTTCGGCATACTGGCGCAAGAACATACTCCATTGTTGCGGTGTACTCAGGCTGTTCATCACACGTTCAACCTGAGTAATCGCTTTTGCCTGCTCGTCCCGCGCTCGCTCCACATCGCCTCGTAGCAAGAAAATGGCGGCACGAGCTGAGCGCGAATCAGCGATACCCAGTGGCTGTTGTTGCTGATCGTAGAGTTGAAGTGCCTGCTCAATGTTGAGCAACGCCTGCTCGAAATCTTCTGTACCACGGTCGGCCAGCCCCAACGTCAGCAACGCATCGGCCAGCCCAATGGGATCGCCACACTGATTGAAGCGCGTGATGGCTGCCCCGCTTCTGGCAATCGTCTCATGCCATGCTTCCTGCCCAAGATGGACTTGAGCTATGCCCAGTAGCGCATTGCCATCGCCATCAATATTCTCGATCATTTGAAAAAGCTGCCCTGCCTCTAAGAAGAGTTCATATGCCTGTTCTAATTCTTCACGTCCCAGCTTTGCCTGTCCCATACCTAAAATCGCTTCGGCAACAAGGAGTGGGTCTTGTTGTATCT
>DATGJV010000235.1:0-4830 GCA_035295005.1 Ktedonobacteraceae bacterium
TAACTCAGCGTCGTCCGACAACAAACATGCCAACGGCACCCGCCACAACGAGTATTATACCCACGACGATACCGGTTGGTCCAAGTGTGTGGTGCTGGCCGCTAGCCACAAAGTAAATGCCAACGATCAGAGCAATAATGCCGATACCTATCAGCGCGTAAAAAGTGGATGCATTCCTCATAAACCATGTCCCTCTTTCTTAATTTTGTGGGGCAGTTTCCTGCCCCATCTATTGTACCATCAATGCCAATAGAAGCAATCAACATGCCCCTTTTTTATAACATCCCTGAATTGATATGGCTTGCAGCGCGTTATCCGGCGTTACCTGGATGATCACAAAAGCCTTATTGACGGGGTTGCCATCAGGGCCGAAAGTGATTTGCCCGCTGACCCCCTGTATGGCAACGCTCGAACCGCTGATTTTCGTGAGCGATTGTTGCAAATCGGCTGCCGTCAGGGACGTTTTTGTGCCGGTAAGCGCGTTACCACTCGCATTCAACAGTGCCAGCATGGCATCGTAAGAGAGCATCGCGTCGCTATCAGGACGGCTATAATGGTAAGGATTGTTCGCATGCGTTTTATTGGGATCGAAATTCTGCGCGTATTCGGTGAAAAACGCGGGTTCGGAAATGCCCGCGATTCGCCACTCATCGGGATATGCGAAGGAGGTAAAGTGCAGCTTGTTAAAGTTGGCACGGGCGCTGGTGGGATAGCCACCCAACTCATACAGGGCATCACCACCCATGATAGGAGGGCCACTGGTAGGCAAGTCGGTCAGCAATGTTCCCACATCGGAGGCATAGCCGGAAAAGTAAATCACAGATGGATTTTTACTCAAGGCATCCTGTATGAGGGTGTTGAACGTACTGGTCTGACCGACGGTATAGTTTTCCGTGGCGACAATAGTGTTGCCATCGGCGGTAAACTTTTGTTTGAAATCGTTGCCGAGGCTGGCGCTGTATGAATTGGCCGGGTCTATAAACAGGGCCGCCGTTTTGGCATGCAGCGTCTTTTCAACATATTGAGCACCGGCAATGGCCTGTCCCTGATTAGAAGGCGCGACGCGGAAAAAGTATGACGATTTCCCTGTCAACGCATCGCTGGAGGCTGTTTGCGAGACCATAGGAATATGGGCGGTCGCTAACGCGCCAATCGCATCAAGCGCATGTGAGCTAAAAGGCCAGCCCATGACACCGACGATGGTTTTATCCGACTGGGCGGCCTGGACGATTTGCTGGGCAACCGTATTCGCATCGCCAGCGTTGGTACCCGCGTTAGCGACCAGCAACCGCACCAGCACGCTGTTGGGTAGTTTGAACCCGTCGTTATACTCTTTTTGCGCGGTATAAGCTCCTTGAAGGTCATCCTGTCCCACACTGGCATTGGCCCCGGTCAGGATGGTACCAACAACGATAGTGATATAGGGTTTGCCGGAAGAAAGCACATTCTGGTCTTCCTGGTAAATGAGGGCTTCGGCATCGTTTGATTGATTGTTCAGCGCCTGACTCCAGAGCGTCTCCGCGCTGCTAGGATCACCTGACTTGAGTGCCGTCGCCGCCTGTTGTTTCAAAGCGCCGTCAGCGCCTCCAGTACCAAAAGCGACCGTTCCATCGCTGACACCGATCAACTCGTTACTGCTGGATGATTTGAACGCGCCGATACCATTGGTGATTGTTTTTGGTAGCGTTGTCGTGACCCCAGGCGTGACATTTCCTGCTGTCTGAGGATGCAAGCGACCATTAATATAAGGAATAGCGAAAAGGCCGCCGATAATCAGGATCACCACAATGAGCAACAACACCAGATTACGCCCAATATGGCTTTGCTGGCGTGGTCGCTGTGGCGGCTGATTCATCATGCCCGCTGGCTGATAGGGCGTCCCCTGATACCCACCTGTCGGTGGTAGCGGTGTGACGGGATGGATCGGCGGTGGAGTAGCAGGCCGGGTAGGTTGCGCCTGTACCGGTTGCCTGACGGTGCTTGCTGGCCCCGTTGCATTCACGGCAGTTATTGGGCCAGAAGTACCGAGAGTATAGCTGCTCATATTCCCCGACATGCCGAAGTTTTTCAGTAAAATCTCGTCAATAGCTTGCTTCATGGCGGCGGCGCTCTGGTAGCGTTGATTGATGTCGTTGGTCAACGCCTTCGTCAACACTTTCTCGATGTCGGGCGAAAGCTGGGGGTTCAACGCACGCGCTGGCGGATAGCTGAATGGCGGATGATTGCGCGGATCACGATTGGTCAACAGGTGATGCATTGTCGCGGCAAGCGCATACAGGTCGGAGCGCGGATCGGCGTTCCCCTGATATTGTTCTGGCGGTGCATAGCCCGGCGTGCCAAGCGCTGAGGTCTGTTTCCGTTTGGCATTGCGGGTCTCATCGGCACGGGCAATACCAAAATCTACAAGGTGCGCTCGCTTATCTTTCGCGCCAATGATGATATTCGCGGGTTTGATATCGCGATGAACAATGGGCGGCGTCTGTTGCGCGAGATAATCGAGGATATCGAGTACCTGTGAGGCATAGCTTAATGCTTCACGCTCTTTCATTGGCTGGTTCACGCGGTCCATGCGCTCTTCCAGGTTCTCCCCTTCGATGTACTCCTGCACCATAAAGTAGCGCAAATTTCCCTGGGAGCCCTCCTGGAAATGATCGGTAACATTGGGGACGAGCGGATGGTCAATATGCGCAAGCGTCGCCACCTCACGTTTGAAGTTGCGCACGTCTTCCTGCAATTTCGCGGGATCAGTATTATCCGAGATGAGTTCTTTAATGACGACGGGCTTACTATCCAGGCGAATATCGGTTGCGAGCAAGGCCGCTCCCATACCACCCTGACCCAACACCTTCTTTATGATGTAACGACCACCCTGGAGACGCGAACCAGGGGTCAGCACGTGAGTACCTATACTTCCTCCCACGGTGTTTGCTATTGTCTGGCTGATTGGTGCCGCGTGAGCAGAGCTTGCCGCTGCAACAGGTGCGTTCGGCGGATTCAGTTCTTTCCCGCAGTTGCTGCAAAAGCGTACACCATCACGATTTTGTGTTTTACAAAAAGGACATTCTTCCATATACCTACCTGCCTTCTGAGATGCCTGGAATGTCAGGATATTTTTCTGCCCGTATCGCTTTTTTAGATATGTTTGAACAGCTATGGACTATCTCAGCAGATTATACCGTGTTTCGTTCTGAGAGTCGAGTGTTTCAGACTACTCACTCAATACATACGGATTTTAAGGGCAAAAGTTCAATTGGGTGAAAGAGCAGTGAAAAACAGCAAGGCCAGTTGCGGCGCAACTGGCCTTGCTGTTTTTCACTGCTCTTTCACCCAGAATCTAGAGATGCTGGCAACGAAGGGAAATGATGCCGGGGGCGAAATGGTTGGCTTTCTGCAAATATTCTTGTTCGTTGCCCTCGATCATCAGTTTGTGCATGACCACAACATCACCGTCGGGTAATGGCTCCGCGGGTTGCAAACAGAGTTCCATAATAGCGCAACCGCGCTCATAGACTTTGACAAGGCCACCGGAGCCTGGGATACGATAGATGCGGCTATCATAGGAAGGACTGAGAACTTCGAGGTAGCCGAATTTGATCAGTTGCTGATACTGGTTCTCTGACAGCATTTCGCGTAACAGGGCCTTCGCCCGGCTCTCGGCGGAAAGATGCTCGCTCACCGATTCTCGAAAACGTCCCACGCTGCCATCAGGAGATTGCGACAGATAATAGATTGCCAGCAAGAGAAACAGTAGCCAGATACCAAGAAAAAGACTCAACGTTTCAAACATAGCCGTTTATACTCCTCTGTTACTCCTATCAGAGTTCACCAGCAAATCAATATGTTGATTATACCATATCGAAAAAGCGATATGCCAGTAGCCAGAAGCATTGGGTGAATTGCTGTTCCTTCACCCAAGGCTTCTAGTTATGTGAGCAAACAGGGTATAAGGCAAGTGAAGGTACTGCCCTGGCCGGGGGCGCTTTCGACGGTAACGGTGCCGCCATGCAGTTCGACAATCATTTTCACGATGGCGAGACCAAGTCCCTGACCACCAGAACGCCCGGCATAGCCCTGGGGTGCCTGGTAGAAACGCTCGAAGATACGCTGCTGGTGTTCGAGGGCGATACCCGAACCTGTGTCACAAACTTGCAACTCCAGCACATTCTGCCCCTCTTCACTCTCCATTTTATGCACAACGGAGGAGGCAATGGTCACATTGCCCGCTGCTGGTGTAAAACGCAGGGCATTGCTCATCAGGTTCCGCAAGACCTGTTGCATACGAACGGCATCCGCGTAGATATGCGGAAAGTCGCCAGGGACTTCGACATTGATAGCGACATTGTTATCCTTTGCCGTCAGTTCCAACTCTTCGACGGCATTAGCAACAATCTCCTGCAAACTGGTGATGTCGCGGTTTAAGCGTATCTGGCCGGAGTCGGCGCGAGAAACAAGCAGCAGGTCTTCAACCAGTGCATAGAGGTGTTCGCTACTGGCTCGTGCTCGCTGCACAAATTCCTGCTGCTGCTCGTTGAGTTCCCCGGCGATGCCCGTCAGTGCGAGGTCGAGGTAGCCGTTAATGGCATTGAGCGGCGAACGTAGCTCGTGGGTAATCATAGAGAGGAAGTTGGCTTTCATACGGTTGGCATCACGAATGGCGGTCACATCACGGGCCATCATCAAGCAAAAGGGATTATTGGTCACGGAAACTGGCGTAATGCTCAGGCCAATCGAGCGCGATGCGCCTTTGATAGAAAGGTCAAACTCTCGATACGGCAATGACTCCTGCAGCTGCAACGCCTTATGCACCGTAGACATATCAAGGCAGAGGTC
>DATGJV010000236.1:0-4948 GCA_035295005.1 Ktedonobacteraceae bacterium
TGTAGGGGTCCGCTTCAGCGCACCCGGCGCGACGAGCGCAGCAATGTCGAGTCCGTATGCCCATTTTCATTCATTCATCTGTATAAGCCCGTCCGTGTTTCCCGGTAAATATGCATCTCTGTGTTCTGAGGAAAACGCTGGTGGGCTAAAGCAGATGAACAAAATAATCTGGTCGTAAGGACGCGACATCGCTATCGCTCGTCGCGGTGGGCGTGCTAAAGCAGGCCCCTACATGTCTTCGTATGTACTATAATAGCAGCAGTGCGTTTGAGGTGAGAAACGCAAGCATACCGCATCTACTGACGTTTCTCACCCGCGTTACCCCGAATCTCATATGAGGAGCAACATGAATGAATCGTATTGCGGAGAAAAAAAGTACTGGCCCTCTTTTAAGCCGGAGAGAATGGCTAATCATTGCCGTGACATTTATCGTTACTATACTGGCGGGTATTCTAACGGCGCTACAAGCAAATGCTGTTCTTATCTTTATTGTGGCTGGCGTGGCGCTCGCCTTGCAGGCGGGACTTGTGGGGCAGGCAACCGACCAGATTGGCTCATATCTCGGCGCGGGCGCGACCGGCGTATTGCAATCTGCCCTGGGAAATCTGCCGGAACTATTTGTGGGGATTTTCGCATTACGTGCCGGACTTGTTGATGTTGTTCAGGCTGCTCTCGTTGGTTCAATTCTGGGGAACAGTCTTTTCGTCCTCGGCCTCGCCTTCTTTGTTGGTGGTTTGCGCAATGGCACGCAACGCTTTGGTTCCGATGTACCACGCATGGTAGCTGTCCTGACTATGCTGGCAGTCGCGGCTCTCGCGGTGCCAACTCTGGTATATGGCCTTCACACTCCCGCTGCCGGGCACGAGGAAGGGCTAAGTGTCGCTTGCGCCATCATTCTCCTGCTGGTTTTTATCGCAAGCATTCCTGTGTCTCTCCAGGGTGGGTCACCCGCTGTCTCCGGTGAGTTGAAAGACCCGGCGGCAGACCCGGCGGCATGGCCGATATGGCTGGCAGTCGTTGTGTTGATAGGCGCAGGTATTGGCTCGGCTTTCGTGTCGGATTGGTTCGTGTCGGCATTGACACCTGCCATCACCTTCCTGCATATTTCTCCCGCTTTTACCGGTCTGGTGATTGTAGCACTGGCTGGCAATGCAGTAGAGAATGTGGTGGGCGTCCAGTTCGCGGCTCGCAATCAAGCGGACTATGCCATCAGCGTCATCCTCAATAGCTCGCTTCAAGTAGCACTGGGCTTGATACCCGTGCTAGTGCTACTCAGTTATGTGGTAGGTGGAACACATCTGACGCTTGTGCTGCCCCCATTGCTCGTAGCCGCATTAGGAATTACCGCTATCATCACATCAGTAATCATCTACGATGGAGAGTCAACCTGGCTGGAAGGATTGGTGCTGGTGGGGTTATATGGCATTATCGCGGTCTCGTTCTGGTGGGGGTAGTACTCTGTCAATCTTCATGGCTCAGTGAGCCATGAAGATTGACAGAGTACTACTTATATTCCGTCAGCGTCTGGTAGAGACCATTGTTGCCACTAACAGAGTAGCCCACTGTCCATTCATGACCTGTGCCTGTAATGAATCTCAGCAAGAGGTTTTTACCTGAGTAGCACTGCTTTCTTCTGGCCCATTTTAGCTGTTCAGTCCTTGACAAAGGGTATTGCCATATGTTATATTTTCTATAACAAATAGCAATATTTTTGTCAAAGACCGATAATGGAGAGACGAGCGAGCCGCCGCATTTGATGGGGTATAACTCGATCGATTCTCTCAACTTCGTTGCTGAAAGGGGAACTATGCCAGAACCGATTATTCGTACCGAACACCTTTCCCGCTTCTTTGGCACGGTCAAAGCCGTGGATGATCTCTCGCTGGAGGTGCCAGCAGGCATCGTCTTCGGGTTTCTGGGACCAAATGGGGCGGGCAAAACCACGACTATCCATCTGTTGCTGGGTTTGCTGGAACCAACGAAAGGCCAGGCCAGGGTGCTGGGCTTCGATACCCGCACGCAGGCTGAGGCCATTCGCGCCCGTAGTGGGGCATTGCTGGAATTTGCGGGACTTTATGAGCGCATGAGCGCCCAGGACAATCTCGACCTGTACGGGCGCATCTACCGGATGCCCGCGTCGGCACGCAGGGCGCGTATCAAAGAACTGCTCACCCACCTGGAGTTATGGGACCGCCGCCGCGATCCGGTGGGGACGTGGAGCCGGGGCATGAAACAGAAACTCGCGGTCGCCCGTGCGCTTTTTCACCACCCGCCGCTCGTTTTTCTGGATGAGCCAACTGCCGGTTTTGATCCAGTAGCAGCCGCGGCATTACGCGAAGACCTGGCTCGCATGGTTGCCCGAGAAGGAGTGACGGTTTTCCTCAACACACACAATCTGACGGAGGCCGAAAAGCTCTGTGCCCAGGTTGGGGTGATTCGCCAGGGCAAACTTGTGACGGTTGGTACCCCCGATGCCCTGCGTGCCAGGACCGGAGGCCCACAGGCAGAGATTGTGGGGCGTGGTTTCACCGAGCCGATGCTGGCTACACTTCGCGAGCGACCAGAGGTCGCCCATGCCGAACTGCACAACAGCCATCTCCTCCTTGAGCTGCGCGGCGAGAGTGAGATGGGACCGCTTGTGAGCTTGTTGGTGCATGCAGGAGCAGAGGTGGAGGAAGTGCGCAAGGGCAAGGCCAGCCTGGAAGACGTGTTTTTGACTTTGATGGAGGAAGAACACTCATGAACGATATCTGGACCATGATCTGGAAAGAAACGAAAGACTCCATTTTTCAGGGAGGATGGTCAGCGTTGATCCGTCCCCTGCTTTTGATTGGCATTATGGGGATCGTTCTTCCGTGGCGCCTGGGACACGAGTGGCTGGACCTTGATCCCCTCGTTATGGTGGTCGTCCTCTATATCCCGTTCATCGTCATTATCAGTTTCATTGGCGACGTCATTGCGGGAGAGCGGGAGCGCCATACGCTGGAAACGCTGCTCGCCAGCCGCATCAGCGATCAAGCGATCCTGCTGGGCAAGATTATCGTGACCACTGCCTATGCCTGGGGTACGGCTCTGGTTGGTCTGCTCCTCGGCCTGATCGTTGCCAACCTGTCCAAAGGGCAGGGGAGCTGGCAGTTCTATACGCAGATTGACTTATTGCTGGAAGCGCTCGCGTTGAGCCTGCTCGTCAGTCTGCTGGGCGTGAGTGGAGGCGTGCTGATCTCGCTGCACTCAGCCACGGTGCGGCAGGCGCAGCAACTGTTAATCGTGGCTACGATAGTGCTGGTAGGAGGAGGTGTTCTGACACTCAAAGCCCTGCCAGCGCAGACGCTCTCATCGTTGAGTGCTTCCCAGTTCTGGCTCATTGTCATGGCCGTGCTTGCCATTCTCGATGCGATCTTGCTGGGAATTTCGCTGGTGAGCTTCCGTCGCGCACGCTTAATTTTGAGTTAAGGAGCATACAGCCAGAACAGACTCTTTTTCTCGCCTGGTCACTTTGCCTCTGGTACTAGCTCGCATGACTGTGAGCATTGCTATCAGTTCAGGATATCCTTTGCGGATGTCCTGAACTGATAGCAATGCTTGCATCAATTATGTATTCGGATCCCTCAGTGCCAACAACACTGGAAAACGTCCTGTATTGCCGTTCTCTTTGCGGTGCGAGAAGAACAGGTGGGTGTTGCAGCCGGTGCATATTTCTGGTAGCTCGATATGATCGGGGTGCAGACCTGCCATCAGTAGCTGGTTGCGGTTGGTTTGCCAGAGGTCGAGGTAGAGTTTCGCCTGGCCTGTTTCTGGCTCGTCTATGGTTTTGAAGACAACAGATTCGCGTACCGTGCCGCGATAGCGTTCGGCGGTGGGAACATCCGAGAATTGTTCGCGACCGAGGAAGAGCGATTGGACGAAGGGTGTGGTTTCGTAGCAACATGGGCCGATGGAAGGTGCAATGCCAGCGTAGATGTTCTGTGGCTGGCAGTCGAACTGAGCTTGCATGGCTTCGATGGTGGCAATCGCGATACCGCGAGCTGCCCCGCGCCAGCCCGCGTGTGCCATACCAATGATGTGCTGGATGGGATCGTAGAGAATGATGGGTACGCAGTCGGCAAAGGCGAGGGCGATCGTCACATTGCGCAGGTTGGTGATGATCGCATCGGCCTTGCGTCGTGGTTTCGCGGTCCAGATCAGTTTGTGCCCATCTACCATATAGGAATGGTGCGCCCAGTCGGTGCGCCAATCATCCCACGTCTCAGGTTCAAGTGTGGCGATATCGGCGCTATGGATCTGCCAGACGGTCGCGCATGGTTGTTGCTCGACCCCCAGTGCTTGCAAAGCACGTAGCCGATTGCGTAATACATGTTCCGGATTTTCATCCATAAAAGAGGCATTCAGGCCCCTTGTTGATGCTGTACTATAGCCGCCCAGGCGTGTGAAGGCTCCGTGGACTATCTCTGGAAATTGGCTGAGGTGGGCAAATTGCAGGTAGCAGATTTCGTCCCTGTGCTGCTCGATCAAATTGGCTCCTTATCAGGTTGTGGTACTTCCTGCTCTATTGTAGCACATCTGGGCGCGATGAATTGCGCTCTGGGTTATCCACTGACGTTGCAGCTCTGCGCATTGCCCAATCCGAATATCTGGTTGATGACTGGCTGGATATTCTGGCAATGCGGCACCACAATATCCTGTTGCGCACCAACTGACGGGTCGTAAACCGTGCCGAAGTCGCCATAATCCTGAGAGCCAGGACCGGGGCCGAGTGTCAGATGATGAATAGCCGAGTTGTTCAAACCATGTCCATACACAGCGAAGCCAATCATCTCCTGCTCAGTCAGGTCGGTATAGACGTTGCCAGTCAGGTCAGCGATTAACGAATGGAGATTGCTTAGCACGTTGGAGACATTGAGCTTCAGTTTGAGTGCCTCCAACACCTGTTGTTGGCGCACGGTGCGCC
>DATGJV010000237.1:0-3680 GCA_035295005.1 Ktedonobacteraceae bacterium
ACCAGCGCCCGGAAGAGGGATGGGCGCTGGTAGAGGAAAATGAGCCAAAGGTACTGAAACCTGTCTACTTCTTACCGTTCGATGTCCAACTGCAAAATACGTTCTGCATAGAAATTATGGCAAGGCGGTTTCCAGTAGACATTGAGAACGTACCACATGTTCAAGTAAATTTAGAGGAGGCGCAGGTTGATATCCAGGCATCGCGAGCGCAGGTGACGCTTCATGTGCGGACGGTCTCTAATGATAATCCGCCGCCTTTTGATATCTCATTTAAACTTCTGGGTATATTCAATTATTCTGAACACTATCGGGAAAACGAGGTCCGTGTTTTTTTGGAGCAGGGAAGCCTGAGCATTCTATTACCATTTGCGAGAGAGCTACTATTTAGCATCTGCGCCCGTTTACAGGTTCCACCGATGATGCTGACAATGGTACAGCTTGTTCCTCATCCATCTATTCATAAATCCTCGCATGAGGAAAACCTCAATAACGAATAATAGCTTGAGTAGCAAGTCGAGGTTGGGATGAAAATGAAACCCGCACCGGGCGGGCCTGAGATGACCAAGGCTCTCTCGAATCAATATGTACTTGGGATTGTCACGATTTTACTACAGATACTCGATCAAGAGTTTTTTAGAGATGTTGCTCTTTTTCTGAGTCAATATAATCAGCGGACTCAGCGATATTTTGCTGAAACATTGAGTGAATTTCGCGCTCGTTACGAGGATTTTCCAGACGAAGAAGGTCTATTAGCTGTGCCTGACTATATCGAAAAGCTGATCGATATGTTAGAAGCTTTGTATCAACATGATGATAGAACCGTAGGATTTCTCCGAGGTGCTATTGTTGAGCAATTGATTTATCAGATGGTTTTGCAACGCTATTCTTCTGATGAATGCTTTAGCAATTACCGTTTCCTTGATAGCCATAACAGAAATGTCACAGGACAGATAGATGTCGCTGTTCTTTCACACAAAGATTTGGTTGCTGAAGGATATGAGTGCAAAATCAAAGTCTCTGGAATAGCTTCTGAAGATTGTGATAATCTCAAAGCCCTGGTTAAGGTTGCTCATAATGAGGAATATGCTGTCCATGTGGGAATCGTCTCATTCGAAAATGATAGATCGGTGAAGGCAAAACTGGAATATCTCGCTGCACCATCATATATTGAGACCTATGGTCTGGATAGTATTCAATACTTGCGCGATGAACCTCAGTATATAGAGCCTGATGAGTATATCGAAAATGAATAAGTCGGTCCAATATTTGAAATCGCTGACATATTCATCTTCGATATTCTCATTGCTTCCCATCACCCCACCGCCAGTGTCGGTTCAGCTTCCATAGTCCCCGCTTCATTTGTAAGCTCGTTTGCCATGTACTGTTGGTTTTCTTCGAGAACTCCGGTTCTCTCTTTGTCTTCAAGGATGGAGAGGAGTGCGGCCACTACCTGTGGGTCGAATTGGCTGCCGGAGCATTGCTGAAGCTCTGCTTGCGCTACAGCTTCTGGCATTGCTTCGCGGTAGGGGCGGTCTGAGGTCATGGCATCGTAGGAGTCCACCACTGAGAGAATACGCGCTCCCAGGGGAATCGCCTCTGCACAGAGACCGTAGGGATAGCCACTGCCATCCCAGCGTTCGTGATGGGCGACGACGATATGGGAGAGGAGCGCACATTTCCCACCCGCTTGCTGTAATATTTGGCGTCCAATACCTGGATGGTTGCGCATCACTGCCCACTCGTCTTCGGTCAGGGGTCCGGGTTTCTGCAATATCTCGTGCGGGATGCCAATTTTTCCCACATCATGTAATAACGCCGCTAAACTTACGAGATGTTGTTCTTCTTCCGCACACCCCAGCCGTTGCGCGGTGGCTTCAGAAAGTTGTACCATGCGTTTTGCATGCGTACTTGTCCCTTTGTCAAAAGCCTGCACTGCGGCAACCAGCGCCTGCAATGCAGCTCTATCGGGTGCCTGTGCATTTGCCGTTGTGAGTAATTCATGCACGAAGATTTGCTCTTCTCCTGCGACACAGGCGCGATTGCGTCCGGCATGTTTTGCATGGTACATAGCCGTGTCTGCTGCTTCAATCAGGGTTGCACGAGTATTGCCATGCTCAGGTGAGATGGCAATACCGATACTCGCCGTGACCGGGATGGTAATCGTTGACTGAGCCTCATCGGTTTCCCACAGGAAGGGATTGCCTGCCAGAGCGTGGCGTATGCGCTCCGCCACGTGTTTAGCCGCCTCCAAATCAGTAAGAGAAAGTACGATGGCAAATTCTTCTCCGCCGTAACGCCCGACGAAATCTTCTAATCGCAGGGTATGCACCAGTCTTTGAGCAGTCTCGTGCAATACCATATCGCCCGCACGGTGGCCCCAGGTATCGTTGATACGCTTGAAATGGTCGAGGTCTATGAATAAAATGGCGCAATTGCCCTGTGTCCGCTGGCAACGAGAAAGCTCTTCTTCGATGCGGTTCATCACACGCTGGTGATTGGGAAGGCCGGTGAGCGGGTCTATTGTTGCCAGAGCAGCCAGGCGAGCATTCGCCTCGTTGAGGGCATCATGTTCTCTTTGCAGTTGCTCATGCAGGTTTTTGAGTACTTCCGCGTCGGCTAGCTCATCGCGTTGCTGCCGTGTCTCTTCCAACAATCCGACAATGTTGTCGAGCATACCATTCACGGCTCCGGAGACCCTGGCGATTTCATCACGTCCTTCGGTGGGCAAGCGCACTTCCATCTGCCCACCCTCAATTGCCTGGACGATACGCTGTGTCTTTTGTAGGCGGCGTACCACTGTACTGAAAACGAGCCAGCCGACGATGCCGATGCCAAGTACAATACAGAGGGCGGCCAGTGCCGTAGTCAGCAAAAGCTGGTTTACTTCCACTGTTGCCGCGGCACGAACAGAAGGGATCATATTGCCATTGAACTGGGCTAGCTGGAGGAGCGTTCCCATTGCATTCGCATAAGCCGGTTCCGCAAGCGAGAGTTCCAGCGCATGCGCTCTAGCGACATTCCCCATGTCAAGCGTGTTGAGTATCTGTTGTTGTGTTGCGCTATAAATTTGCCATGTCTTCTCTGCCTGTTTCGCATATTGATTTTGCTGCACAATCTGAGAGTAATCACCCGCTTCCGCGAAGAGGTTGGCGAGTTCGGGAGAGCGTTCCAGGATGTTTTGGCGCTCATAGGCATCTAGAATGTTCGCGTAGCGGGTGGAAAGACGATGCAAGGTGGTATAGTCTTCACGCATTGTTTCAGCCGGTGGTTGTGGCTTACTGGCATCGTTCAACGTGCCGAGAATATTCGTATGCATTTGTTGCAATATCTGATTCGCAGTACCCAGTGATGTGTAGCCGTCTACAAGCGATTGGTAAAATGATGACTCATGTACCAGCAGTTGTTGGCTGCGCACGCTGACGCTACCAAGCGCAATAGCAGCCATGAGCGCGGGTATAAGAAAGCCAATGGCGAGTCTCTGAGCTATCGGAATTTTTAGCAAAAAGTGTCGTCTTTGAGATTTGTGTGATTGCAGCCTTTGTACAGGGCGTGATTGAGCGAGTTCCATGAACACTGACCTCATTTCTGGAAAAGTAAGTGAAAACTCAGTTTCCTTTTCAAGAAACATCGGCAACAGTTGAAGTTCCTGTAGGGGCCCGATTTATCGCGCCCAGGGCACA
>DATGJV010000238.1:0-3786 GCA_035295005.1 Ktedonobacteraceae bacterium
TGGACGTGACAGCAGGTGCGCCACTCGCAACTGCACGGGCGCGAGTTGGAGCGCACAGACCAGGGCCTGCTCGTTATCGGGATACCCCGCGTGTACCATGCCACGCAATACGCCCCAGACGATAATATCGCCGCCCGCGACAATCTCCGCGCCTGGGTTCACGTCGCCCAGCACGATGACGGTACTGGGATGATGTATCGCCTGGCCGGAACGCACTGTGCGGCGCAAGAAGAGCGTATCGGTGAACTCCCTGGCATCCCTGCTTTCTCGCCCTTCTCGTGAAGGGGATATTTCTTCAATCGCCGGAATAGCCGCCGCCGACGCGGTCGGCTGAGGCGACGCGGGAGCCAGTTGCTCTGGCGTACTTTCTTTCGGAGCTATCAAAGCTGATGGAATGAGTTCTAAAGGTGTGACCGACATCTGGTAGTGTGCGAGGAGCCTTTCAAGCTGCACGCGCTCGCTCACGCGCAACTTTCGCTGGCTCGTATCCACAGAAAGGGAAGCGCCCCGGAAAAAGCCCGGTGCCTCCGCCAGCCGCTCGGCAAGTGCGCCAAGCAATTCATGAAAAGGAGTTTCGGGTTCGAGCGTCAGCAGCAAGCCATTGCGCGTTCCTTTGATCGCAACATATCCTTGCACAGACTGCTTCTCCTCTCTGACCGGTCTGCTCTGCTCTTCGGACGATGCATTACTGGTGTTACCAGTATTACTGACATTACCAGCATTACCAGCATTCGCCGAAGTGTCCTCCATACCCATGCCATTCCCATTTCGTTTTCAGAAGCAGGGTTGTACGAACTACAAAACTTGCCCACCGTGAGATGACATAAATCAACTCACCAAATACAGTATAAGCGTCCAGCCAGCAAAACGCAATAGTTGTAGTCATTATTGACGGGGGACAGGTGAAATAAACCGCATATCCGCAGTATTTCCTCAACCACTCAAATATTCCCGGGGGCGTGGCGCCTGAGTATAAGCAATGAAGTTGTTAAGAAAACTCAACCGAAGAAAAAGATTTATAACCACAATGACCAGGAATTGCAGCATGCTTTGATAGATGCAACTCTATATATTCTCTAATAGGTCTCATACCACTGCCTCCGGGCAAGAGACCTGATTTTAGAAAGAGGTGTGCCGGTGAAAATACGTTTACGTTGGCCTATTTTTGTTATCCTTGCCAGTCTTATTATTATCGCAGCCATTTCTATGAATCCCCTTTTGCAGTTGAGTCGTTCGCACGCGGCTCATGCGAGTGGCAGCGCCAGCATTACTCTATCCCCAGCATCAGCGCAGCCGGGTACTATTGTGCAGGTAAGCGGGCAAAACTTTGTTCCCAACGATACTGTGGATATCTACCTGAATGAAATCAATGGGCCTTTTCTCGCCTCTGCTCCAGCCGATGCGAGCGGTAATTTGCCAGCGACAAATTTTACTGTCCCCGACCAAAATGAAGGACAATCGCAAATAGTGGCGGCGCAACTACAGGATAATATAGTTGCGAGTGCCTATCTGACCATTAATCCGATCATAACGTTGTCCAGTACGATCCTTTCGCCAGGAGAGACGGTAACGCTCACCGGTAAAGGTCTCCCTTATTCGTATATTCTTGAGCTATTTTTAGATAGTACGAACAACAACTACTTCGACAGTACGGGTGGGGGTGAAAACAACGGAGATTTAACATTTCCAGTGACATTGCCAAGAACTTCGATTACGCAAGGGCAACATATCATCATTGCAGAGTTGCTGGTATATCAGAATAATCAAACAATCAATATCCCGGTAACATTCGTTCCTCGCGTTTACTGGCTTACCGGTGTCCCCGGCATGTCCACGCAACTGAATGGCGCGGGGTTGAATGCGAATGAGATGGTGAGCGTTTACTGGGGAACGAAGACGGGGCAGCTTTTAGGGACACCAACAACGGATGCGTATGGCGATCTCTCGTTTCCCTTCACCGCCCCTACAGGTCTCGCGCCCGGCGCGTATCCTGTCACGGTTGTGCGCACAAACCAGAAACCCTCCCAGATTGTCAGCTATTTCCGTGTATTCCCGGTGACGATGATATCAACACCGGGTATCCGCGGCAACCAGCCTGTGAAGGTGCATCTTACCGGATTTCTGCCTGAAGAAAACGTCACCTTTAGCTGGAGTGCCAATAACGGTGAAGTGCTTGGACAGTGGAGTATGGGTCTCAAAGGCGAACTAGATACGAAACTCTATCCGGGTTCTGCACCTGTTGGGTCATATACCTTGACGGTGGTTGGTGATACGAGCGGTTTGCAAATCAGCAATCCTCTTAACGTGGGTCCGGGCATAGAAACAATCGGTTCGGTTCCTGGAGGAACCACGTATGTGAATGGGGCTGGTTTCGCAGCAGGAGAAACAGTCAACGTCTACCTGCAAGCACCAAAGCATGGTGTCACGGTTGTCACCGACGCGACAGGAGCTTTCAGTACAACAATCACATTGCCCCGCACGTATGAAAAACATCTATATATACACGCGGTCAGCTCGAACGGGCTGGATCACGCGAGTACGGCTGTCGAGTATCTTCCCGCGATATTTTACAGCGAAAGCAATGTATACTACGGGCAGTTCGATACCTTCTCTATCTCAGGGTATGGGGCAAATGAATCGGTGAGCATCATCTGGAATTACCAGCACGCCGGACAATTTACCCTTGAAACTGTGACCACCGATTCAAGTGGAAATTTTTATGGCTGGGCATCTGTGCCGAGTACCCCCAACCAGAGTAGCATCACTATCGCTGCTACAGGCAATACCAGCAAGCTCGTTGAAACAGTTACGGTACAAAATTATGCCACAATTACAATCAATCCCACGAGTGGCAAAGCGGGTGCGAAGATAAAGATCATCGGCGGCAGTTTTGGCGGAGATGTCTCGATAGCGCTTACATTACAAAATACAATGCTGCCAGTAAAAATCACGAGCAATACAAATGGAACATTTAGCGCGACCTTCACAGTGCCAACAGTATCGGGCGCGGGCAATCTTACATTGGAGGCCGTTGATTTAACCGATAACATCACAGCTTCAACAGCGTTTGACTACGTACCAGCATTGAGGGTATCGCCAACGATTGTAAAAGTAGGAGATACGATCTCCATCAAAGGAACACAATTTGGCGCGAATGATTCCATTACCCTGAATCCATGTTTTAACTTCAACGGCGTCAATGTCCGCACCAATTTTGATGGTTCATTTTCCACGAAGATGCAAGTAACGGGCTCACCGGGTACGTGCAAAATCACAGCTCAGGACTTTATCACGGGCCTTTCTGTGAATGCAACGATTGTGATTGAGTCTTAGACGACCGCGATAATGATATGGCTTCAACAGGAGCCGTTTGATAAAAGGAAAGTGAAGCATGAAAAGGTTTTTACGCTGGCCGATACTAACTATACTCGCTGTGCTTGTCCTCGCAGCATGCCTCCCGGCTCTTTTAAGCGTAGTACACGCGACAAAAACGTCGGCGGCCCATGCTGCAGGGAATAATACCCCCTCGATTTTCATGCCAGATGTCATTCACGCATATGATACGGTGACAGTGACTGGTCAGGGCTTCTTGCCTGACGATCAAGTGTACCTGTCCGTACCATATTGGGTCAACCCATTTGGCAAAATTCCTTGCGATGGTAGCGGCAATTGTTATGGCACGGTTACGATACCACCCGTGGGTACGCAGGGGATGGTACAAATTACAGGGACTAATCGGGGTGGTTTATCAGCACAGGTAACCGTAACGGCTCTGCCGGGTCTATA
>DATGJV010000239.1:0-2627 GCA_035295005.1 Ktedonobacteraceae bacterium
GAACGCGACGTATATTACATCACACCGGCCGGGCGCGAATACTTCGCTCGCATGTTGCGCGAAACACTGAGCGCGTATAAGCCAGGACTGAATGAGATGGATGCCAGCCTGTTCTTCCTGCACCATCTCGCACCGAAAGAAGCCGTTGCCTTGCTTTCGGAACGCTACGAACTCGTCAGATGCGAACGAGATGCGGTCATGCAGCAAATGCAGGATATCCATGTGAATGATCCCGCCCATATGCTGGTGAATGACCACAAACTCGCGCTGCTCGACGCCGAGCTTGGCTGGCTGGCACGCGCAATCATGCACTTGAATACGAGCCAGAGGACATAAACTCCTTGCTTCTTTCCAGGCGAAAGAAGCGCGTAACGACAGAGGCTGTGAAACACACCCCTTGTTATACCTACCTGTAAGTAGTTCGTTTTTTATCCTTTAAGTCAGATTTGACTTAAAGGATACCATCTGGAGCAGATCCATTATGAGCAAAATATTACGGTCGCCACTTTTTTTGATGGCGTTCACCATTTTCATTGATATGGCCGGATTCGCCCTGATCCTGCCATTGCTACCTTTCTGGGCGGAACACCTGGGGGCCAGTGCTACGCAGGTCGGCTTGATCTTGACCATCTACGCGCTAGCCCAGTTCATTTTCACTCCCATCCTGGGAAGGCTCTCCGACCGCTATGGCCGTAAGAAGATTATCGCCGCATCGCTGTTGATCGAAGCCGCCTCGTTCGCCCTTACTGCGCTGGCCGGGTCGTTGCCCGTCTTGCTGATCGCACGTTTTATCGGCGGTATCGGCGCATCAAATATTGGCTCTGCCCAGGCCGTTGTCTCCGATGTGACACCACCAGAGGGACGCGCCCGTGGTATGGGCATGATCGGTGCGGCCATCGGGCTGGGCTTCGTCGTCGGACCTGCTATCGGAGGTGTGCTGGCCCCGATTGGCGCAACCTTGCCATTCTGGGTCGCGATGAGTGTTGCAATCGCTAACGCCCTGCTGGTAATCCTTTTCCTGCCGGAGACGCGCAAAAGCCGGGCGACAACCGGTAGCAACACAACCCGTGGCAACGTGCTATTCGCGGGCTGGCAATACGTGCTGAAAAGCGGTGTGCTGGCACGTCTCATCGCCATCAACCTGCTCTTCACCGTAGCATTTACCGCGATGGAAGCAGTTTTCCCACTCTTCACGCAGAAAACTTTTGGCTGGACGGCAATGCAGAACGGCTATCTCTTTACGTATGTCGGTTTCATCATCGTCATTATGCAAGGTGGTCTGGTGGGGCAACTGGTGAAACGCTTCGGTGAGCGCAAGCTCGCTATTGCTGGCATGGTTATGCTGGCTACCGGATTGCTCATGCTCACAATCAGCGTCAACCTTGCCTTACTACTGATCGCGCTGGGCATTCTCAGTGTGGGCGATGGTGCGGTGACGCCAACCATCTCAACATTGCTCTCGTTCGCCAGCCCGGAAGACGCGCAAGGTGAAACCCTGGGTGTTGCGCAGGGCGTCGCCGGATTGGGCCGTGTCATAGGCCCACTGGTGGCCGGTAGCCTCTTCCAGTTTAGCGGCGCAAGCATGCCATTCTTTGTAGGCGGCCTCGTGATCGCGCTGGCAACCTTGTTCCTGCTTCCTACGCTGCCCTCTCGCCCCATGCAGGTTGAAGCACATCTCGATAGTTTACCTGATACATCAGATGAACAATCATTTTCTGTGACAGGCAAACGATAAATGTTACAAATAAGTATTGGTATGGGTAGATGATCTATCCATGCCAGCTACTCAAGAAATTATTGAGGATACACATTATGGTTGTTCGCATAGCTTTAAATATTTTGCGCCTTGCAGTGCTGGTAAATCTGGTACTGGGCATCCTGTTCTGGACTGGCAACGCCGATATACTCCAGAACGTGCATATGCTTAAAGCCTGCATAAGGAAAGGAGACGGACGCACCTCTTTAAGTCACCGGTATGGCCCCCTGCGGGCGTCCGTCTCCTCCACACAGCGAGCAAGCTTCTTCTTTGAACAGGATTGCCCCTAAAATTCGGGATGCGCCATGCTGTGAATCTAGAAGGATTGATCGGCGCTCTCGAAACGGATAGCGGTCTGCTGCAAATGCTGGCCGATTTCTTCGCCGTTTGCGGCGAGACGATTAGCGGTCGCACGCCACTCGTTAAGAGCATACTCGAAACGTTCGCGGCTGACGCCGATCCAGTCTGTTTCAAGCATGGCGGTGTAATGCTGAATCTGTGGCTCAAGTTGTGTCGCGATTTGCTCATTCAACTGGACAAACAGGTGTCCCAGCTGGCGCATCGCATCGGTATTTACGTGAATCGTACCCATTGTAATGTACTCCTTAAATACAGAGTGAGAAAGTGGTTGCGGACTCATGGTAAATGGCGGCTCTTGTAGGTGCCATCTACCATGATACGAGCGCACAGGCAGAAATTAGGAAGCCTGGTCAACGTTCTCGAACTGTTGTGCGGTGTTTTGCAGGTGGCGACCGAGGTCCTCACCGGCCTGGACAACGCGGGTCGTAGCTGAGCGCCACTCTTCGATCAGTTGCTCGAAACGTTGGCGGCTAATGCCCTGCCAGTCGCCCTCAAGCTGGCCGGTGTGGTT
>DATGJV010000240.1:0-4501 GCA_035295005.1 Ktedonobacteraceae bacterium
GTTGCGCTCGCCGGGCGGCGAATCGAGCATGACTGCGATCACAGGTGGCAGCACCCTATCGGCCAGCATGTTATCAAGAATGGTTGGCGTGGGGATGAACTCAAGGTAGGCCGCGCCATCAAAGACGAGCAGGAGTCCATATGGTTCTCCGCCTGTATTGTAGCCGGGAGGTGTGTAGACCCAGGCGCGTCGCTCATTCTGCAAAATGTCGCTGTGAATAGCATGAAGTTCCACCTGTCCCTCTGGCACGTTCAGACGGGGCGCAACCCAGGGCTGAGGCGGTGCCTCTGGCAGTTCCAGTACCGACAGCCGTGTCTCGGTACTATAGGGATCGTCCTGATTCCTGGGGAAGATGAACGCTTTTGGATTGAGCGGATCGCGCCGGCTCTTACCCAGCCGCTCTTCCATATTATCAATAGTCCAGGGAAGCAGCGAGTCATTGATTGAGAAGCGATAGATAGCGCGAATGTCGGAGCGCATTTTATACGTTTTATACCAGAGATCAGTATAAGGAAGGTGGCTCATCTGATTTTCTGCCACGTCCCATCCGACCAGTGCGCCCGCGACCAGAATATTGTGTATCTCCTCCGTCTGCTGCCAGAGAAAAGTGACCAGGACATGCTCATCATCGTCGGGAATGGGTTCAATCAGCGGCGTTCCTTGCGCCATAACGATGCGCCAGAAAGTGGAAAGGGCAGAGGTATTACCGGTATTGCCAGTACCAGGCTCCAACTCTTTTTGTAATGCCGTCAAACAGGGACTTAACAGTGATGCCTCAGATAACATGAAAACTATTCTCCAAAATACTGTGATTACGGTTATGGTTTAGTGCTATTGCTATATAAACGTATAACGTTCATGCGCTGTCAATGGCTACCTGGGGGACGCGACATTGCTGCGCTCGTCGCGAAGGGTGCGCTGAAGCGGACCCCTACGCGCCTGCAGGCGCAGTTCGGCCCACATGCTGCGGGCGCGGTTTGGCCCACACGCCGCAGCGTGTAGGGGCCTGCTTTAGCACGCCCTGGGCACGAGCGCCAGCGATGTGCCAGTCTTGCCCTCAAACATGATATAATGCTGATATTCTAGCCCGACCCAACAGTAGCGATGGAGTAGAGACAAGGAGACGGCACATGACCACTTCAGAGAGCAGCAATGATGCAACCGACCAACCACCTCATTACCTTGATGGACACGCGCTCGTCCGGCCCAACAAAGTTGCGTTGATCTGTGGTGAACGCTCGCTTACTTATGTCCAATTCAATGCTCGTGCCCGGCGTGTTGCCAACGTTTTGAGCGGTCTGGGTGTGCAGGCGGGAGACCGTGTTGCTGTGATGGCCCACAATTCAATCGAGTTGCTTGAGATTGCCGGTGGCCTGTCAAAACTCTCTGCCATTGCGGTCTTGCTCAATTATCGCTTGCGTGAACATGAAGTGGCCTATATCATCAATGACAGCCAGGCAAAAGTTGCGATAGCGGGGCCAGGACTGGTGGAGGTGGTTCATGCTGCTCGCGGCGAATTTTCGGATGACGTTGCCTGTATCGCCATTGGGGACGATGTTCCGGCTCACTGGCTGCGTTACGAGGGACTGCTTGCCAGTGCCGGCGAAAAGGTGCCGGAGAGCGAAAGCGGCCTGGGTTCCACCATGAGCTATACGTCGGGTACCACGGGCAAACCCAAAGGAGCCTACCGTCCGAAAGGCGTGCCAGTCAACGATATTATCATGTTGGTGCAAGCGTTTGAGTTGGTAGATTCAGACGTGCATTTGCTGGCTGGGCCATACTACCACAGCGCACCCAGCTTCTTTGTGGCGCTGAATTTGCTGCTGGGAGCGACAATTGTAATTCAACCAAAGTACGATCCGGTAGATGCGCTGCAACTGATCGAGCGTCATCATATCACGACCACCTTTATGGCACCCTCCCTGTTGCAACGCTTGTGCGACGTTCCGGCAGATATCTTCGCGTGCTACGATACCAGTTCGTTTCGCTCAATTATCCTGGGCGGAGCGCCTTGCCCTCATATTTTGAAGGTACGTGGTGAAGAACGCTTCGGGAAGAGCCTGTGGGAGTTTTATGGCGCGACGGAAACCGGCGTTGTGACTCTGCTGAGGCCAGAAGACCAGTTGCGCAAGCCTGGTTCCTGCGGCAAAATTGGTCCCGGACAGGAGATACGTCTGCTCGACGCGGCAGGAAACGAAGTCCCAGACGGCACGCCTGGCGAAATGTGGTCGCGTAATAGCTGGCTGGCAGAATATTACAATAAGCCGGAGGCAACGGCTGGCAATACAAAGAATGGCTTCTTCTCCGTCGGCGATATCGCCTATCGTGACAGCGAGGGCTACTATTTTATCTGCGACCGCAAAATAGATATGATCATCTCAGGTGGCGTCAACATTTATCCGGCAGAGATTGAGGCAGTGCTGGCGGCGCATCCCGCGGTGGCAGATGTGGCAGTGATCGGTGTACCAGACGACCGCTGGGGCGAGTCGGTGAAGGCGGTGGTTGAACTGCGGCCCGGAGCCAACATCACCGGGGAAGAAATCATCGCCTACTGCGGCGAGCAACTGGCTGATTATAAGAGGCCGCGTTCAGTAGACTTCGTTGAGGAACTCCCGCGCAACCCGACCGGGAAACTGCTCAAAACGCTCATCCGCGAACCCTACTGGAAAGGCGCTGGTCGGCGCATCTAAATACTACTTATAATCTCTGTAGGGGTCCGCTTTAGCGCACCCGGCGCGACGAGCGAAGCAATGTCGCGCCACCGTTTCCGGTACGACTGGCACGTTGCTTCGCTCGTGCCAGAGGGCGTGCTAAAGCAGGCCCCTACAGCCACCCGGCGCGACGAGCGCAGCAATGTGCAGTCACAATAAGGAGAATAAAATGGCTCGTATAGCAATGTACTTACAAGACAAACATTCCATCCGCGAAGGCATGGAATATGCTCAATACGCGGAGCAGCGCGGTTTCGAGGCGGTGTGGCAAGCCGAGTCGCGGCTCGTGCGTGATGCGATTGTTCCGATGGCTGCTTTTGCAGCCGTGACATCGCGCATTACCATCGGCAGCGGCGTCATCAACAACTGGACGCGCAATATCGGCTTGCTTGCCGCGACCTTCTTAACGCTCGATGACCTTGCTCCGGATCGCATTATCTGTGGCCTCGGCGCGTGGTGGGATCCGTTGGCGCGACAGGTCGGCGTTGAACGCAAGAAGCCGCTCAAGGCAATGCGCGAGACCATCGAAGTGATGAGGCGTTTGCTCAATATGGAGCGCGTCACCTTTCATGGCGAATTTCATACTGTGGATGACATTGAACTTGATGTCGTTCATGGGCGTCGCGAACCGCGCAACGTTCCGATCTACATTGGTGCAACGCATATGGGCATGATGGAACTGGCGGGCGAAATTGCCGATGGTGTGGTACTCAATTATTGTGTGCCGCCGGATTACAATGATGAAGCCGTGAGACACATCGCCATTGGCGCGAAAAAAGCTGGGCGCGATGTGAATGCAATTGATCGTCCCCAGTTGATCGTCTGCTCTGTTGACTCCGACCACCACCGCGCTGTACAGGCTGCTAAAGAACTGATTACGCAATACCTCGCGCAGCAGCCCCATATCGCCGCGGCCAGCGGCACACCGCCGGAAACGGTACAGAAGGTGCAGAGCATCCTCGGCTGGCCCGCCACGAAAGAGCAGATTCACGAGGCCATGCAGTTTGTACCTGACGAATTGATTGAACGCATCACCGCCAGTGGCACGCCGGAAGAGGTGCGAGCGAAAGTGAAGGAATATGAACGTACAGGTTGCACCTGTCCCATTCTCTACCCATTAGGCGACGATGTGAAGCTCATGATTGATACGTTCGCGCAGGGGTGATAGTGTATCTACTGCATTCTCTCAAACGTGAATTTATAATATTGCTCACGTTGTCTGAGCAACGTAGAGGTGTTATAGTATTTAACAAAGTGCTATTGTAGGACAGTTGAGGGCCAGACCACATGACAACTATTTCCTGGAGTCAGGTAAGCGAATCTGAACATATTGTTCAGTTTTGTGAGACTGACGCATTTCTTATAGGCTCATTGAGCGAATTTATCAGCACGGGCTTGAAGTTGGGGGATATCTGCATCGTTTTAGCAACTGAGCCACATCAAACGTCCCTTGAGCAACGATTGCAGCGAGACGGATTGGAAGTTGACACCGCCAGGGTGCGCGGCGAATACATCTCATTTGACGCGGCGGCTACTCTATCGCAGTTCATGATTAATGGGGCGCTATCCCAGGAACGCTTCTTCGAGATTATCGGTGACATTATCGAGCAAGCGGGGCAAGGCAGGAGCCGCGTGCGTATCTTCGGGGAACTGGTTACGCTCCTCTGGGAAGATGGGTACAGGACAGAGGCAATTCGCCTGGAAGAGCTTTGGAACATTCTGGCTAAGACCCATTCCTTTTCACTTTTCTGCACCTATCCGATGTACGGCTTTGATGGGGAAATGTACGA
>DATGJV010000241.1:0-3050 GCA_035295005.1 Ktedonobacteraceae bacterium
TAGACCTGTGTCGTGCTGTACTGGGTGGTGAAGCTGCCATTGACGCCGGTACTGCTGACACTGCTGTAGAGCTGGTCGGCGTCATTGTAGGCGTAGGACATCTGGTAGGTGGGCAGGGTACTCGTGACATTCCATGCCGAGGGCAGGTTGAAGAGCAGTTGCTCGGTCGTGAGCCGCCCCCGCGTGTCATAGGCATATTTTTCGTTGGCTGAGGCTGAAGGCGTGCCGCTATCGGGATAATAGGTGGTGGCGATGGTTCGGGTCAGTCGCCCAATCGGATAGCTGGTGCCACCAATTTTGTCGCTATCGTAGAGATATTGCAGATAGGGGTGGGTGCCGGAGGTGCAGGACCCGTCGGCATCAATGGTTGACGCGGCATCCTGCACGCACCCGACGCGGCCCATCAGGTCATAGTTGTAGCCCAGCGTGCGGGTACCGGAGACGGCGGTGAGCAGATTGCCATCGGGGTCATAGCTGTAGGTATACGAGCCACATGAGTGATGTTACCACTGGACATCGCATTCAGTTCGCTGTGCTTGACCTTGTTGACAGTATAGTATGGGGCGGTATCGTTGACTGCGTAGCTCCATTGCCCTTGCATGGTAGGACCGTTGGAACTGTTGGTGACTGCCAGTCAACTCCAGAAGTCGCATAAACAGTTCTTGTCTCTTTGCGCAAACGAGAATGGGAAAAGTCAGGGGTAGTGAAAAGAGCAGTTGTTATTCTTAGAAAGTAGTCTTTATTTGGGTCTAATGGGGATAGCATAATGCCTGGGATACCATTAGAAATAGAAGTCTCACTTTCCCAACCCGTAAAATCCCGCCTCAACAATCGTGTCACTGAGTGACGTATCTATCCTTATACGCACTTGTTTATAGACACTATAACTGATTTCTCTGTGAAAGACGCGAACACGATAATGAAAACGATAAAGACGAAGAAACAGCGCAGACAACCTTTCAAAGTAGGGTTTACAGCTGGTCTGCTGGCCGGGGTCATCGCAACCGGCGTTATGCTGTTGCTCAGCGTGGCCTTTAGCGGCGTATCGCTGCCGGAAGTTTTTGGTTCGGAATTGACGGCGCTGATGCCAGCAAGCATGTTTGATTATCTGCACCAGACTATCGGCGGCGACGCGAAACACTACCTCTTCTATGGTATTCTTGTTGGTCAGTGTCTCGTATTTGCATTGAGCGGCGGTCTGTATGCCGTGGCGCTCAATAAAATAGCGGCACGGCGCAACAGGCTCTCTGTTGCGGAGACAGGGCAGATGCCGGCAAGTGTGACTTATCCGGCCTATCATGGAGTATTGCTGGCGTTGATATTATGGTTGCTGACCGGGCTTGTGTTGTTGCCGCTGACGGGCGGGGGCATTTTTGGCGCGGCACTGACGGTTGGAATGACCAGTACCATATTGAGCCTCGCGATTGTGGGCATTGTCTTTGGCGGGGTGTTCGTCTACATTCAAAACTGGTTGGCTACACGCCTCTACGCGGTGGAGAGTGCCGGAGGGAGCAGCGCGGAGAAGGCTATTGCGCGGCGGCGCGTCTTGCAGGGCGGTCTCGTGCTGGCCGGGGTGGGATTGCTCGGTGTCGGCGCGTGGCGCTTCATCACGCAGGGTATGGGTACGGTGAGCGTACCCGTGGCTCGCCTGAAGCAGAACTTCAGGAGTAAAATTACGCCGCCGCCAACACCCAATTATGGCACAATCTATCCCGCGCCCAATCTTTCGCCTGAAGTTACCTCGAACGACCAGTATTACATCGTCTCGAAAAACCTGTTCGCCGACCCGACAGTGGATGCCGGGCCGTGGCGTCTGACCGTGAATGGCGCGGTAGAGCGACCGTTGACGCTCACCTACGCAAATTTGCTGGCGCAACCAATGCAGCAACAATATGAGTCCATGATGTGCGTCAGCAACGAGGTTGGCGGACCCTACATGAGCAATGCACTCTGGGAAGGCGTGCGGCTGCAAGACCTGCTTACTCAGGCTGGCGTTAAGTCCGGGGCAATCAAAGTGGTGTTCTACGCGGTGGACGATTACAGCGACAGCATCACCCTGGAGAAGGCGATGGAGCCAACTACGCTGATTGCGGTACGCATGAACGGCGTAACCTTGCCGCAGGGACACGGCTTCCCGGCACGCATGCTCGTGCCTGGCATCTATGGTATGAAGCATTGCAAGTGGTTGACACGCATCGAGGTCGTCACCACGGACTATCAGGGGTACTGGCAGCAACGTGGGTGGAGCGACCCGGCACCGGTTCGACTCACCTCGCGCATTGATACGCCCTTTACCGGCTCAAATATTCCCGTCAACCAGGTGACATATATCGCTGGAGTGGCTTTCTCAGGCAATAAAGGCATCAGCGAAGTGGATGTTTCGCTGGATGCCGGGCAGACGTGGCAACGCGCTACCCTCAAACAGCCGCGTTCAAACCTTACCTGGGTGCTGTGGGAACTGCCGTGGCGACCAAAAACACCGGGCGATTATACCGTTGTTGTGCGGGCCGTGGATTTGGAAGGCAATGTTCAAGACCCCACTGAAGAGCCACCTGCCCCAAATGGGTCATCGGGCTACCATGCGATAGACTTATCCGTCTCTTAATATATAGCAATATACCAATTTTTTGAATATTCCAACAAAATGTCCGATTTTTGCCTCTTCAATGATTATACAGGTAAGAGGCGAGAATAGCGAAAAGAAAACGGAAACGACCTTGTTGGAGCGGATAAGGCCAGAATGGTGACAGATGTTCGGGTGGTAGAGAGTCTACGGGCGGGTGACGCACAGGCTTTTCGTGAATTGATCGAACGGCTGCAGCAACCCATCACCGGTTACTTACATCGCCTCGTGGGTAATCGTGAAGTAGCCCTTGACCTGGCGCAAGATACTTTTTTGCAGGTGTATAAAGAAATAGGGAAGACATCGGGCGAACTCAAGCTGGACGCCTGGATCTATCGTATTGCCACAAACTATGGCCTGCGCCACCTGAACAGGAAACGCCTGAGGCAGGTAATCCGCATTGAGAGCGATGAGGCTTTTGATGATA
>DATGJV010000242.1:0-9718 GCA_035295005.1 Ktedonobacteraceae bacterium
ACAGGGGCTTAACCTGAGAGCATAGGAGAAACGCTATGGAAAAGTTTCTCACATCCGTTGCTATTTTCGCGTTTGCTATCCCAACGACAGCCATAGTTACCGCTGTCATCATTCTTATCATTCTTGCGCTCATTTTACTGCTTGCAGCCATCCTGTCCAGTCGCACCCGCAGGAAAAGCAGAAGACCCCCTTCACCCGGTGGATGGAACCAGCAAGGGGAGATACGCTCTGTCTATCCATTTCAGCCGCCGCCTGTTTCGCCACCTTCTCCTTTACCTCAACAATCTGTTGGGTGGGGACATGATTCTTCAACACAGCAACCTGCTGGGTGGGGGCATGACCCTTCAACACAACAATCTGCAGACCGAGGGCAACATCCCTCAACACCACAACCTGTCGGCTGGGGACAACAGACCCCTTCTACACTGCCGCCGACACAGGGTATTACAGAGGGGCCTATCATTCCCCAAAGAGAGAACAGGCAGCCTGAATCCGCGCAAAATCAGCCGACGACCATACCTCCTAACCCAACTGGCAACGTCTGGCCTGATTCGACGGTGGCAAATACCGGTATCGCTCCCACGCAAATTACAGGTGCGAGGGCATCAACGCCAGCCACTCCTTCCACACGGGCCAGATTCATTCTCCGCTCCGAAAAGGGCGACGTTTTACGAGAATATCCACTTGAGAAACCTGAGATTTCGATTGGACGCGCACCCAACAGCGATATTTTGCTCTCAAAAGACAAACTCGCCTCGCGTCGCCACGCGACTATTCGTTACGAAAATGGCATCTATGTGCTACACGATGAGCATAGTGCCAATGGTACTTTCGTCAACGGCCAACAACTCGAAGAAAGCACCCCGCGTGTCTTGCAAGACGGCGACCACGTTAGCATTGGGGAATACGAACTTACCTTTCACGGGCTTTCGACAACATCATCCGCAGAAGATATGCCCACCAGAGAAGTACACCATCATCCTATACCGACAGGAGCGGCATACGGGACTCGTGAGGATGACGAGGATGTTGCTGTGCCAGTATATGATGATTTCAGCACTCGCTCAGTAGATGAAGGTGTCCCTGACCCATTTGCTCAATGGATACAGGCGGTACCTGCTCCACCACCTGCAAACAGTTCAGCACCGCCAGTACAACCAGGTTCAGCGCCACCATCACGACCGGGAGTACAATACAGCCCTGCAGTGCAGGAATCATCAGAAAAACACAGTGCTATTCCACCAGTACCAGCAAAAATTGCGTCCCCGCCCGTTTTTGCACCTGCGCCAAAATCTACCACACCTGTATATTCACCCGAACAATTGCGGTTCACAGCTTTCCATCCAAAAGAGGTGATCGTAGAAACCTGGAATACACTGCTTGTCTACGCACACATAGAGCCGGTTGTCGAGGCAATCAATAAGGATGCGCAACGCTTTAAAGCCGAGCTGGGTGCAGCCCCGCGTAAGATTTCCGCACCAGCTACCCAACTGTTGCTGCGTGAGACAAATATCAGTATTGTCCCAGAATGCAAAGGGGTAACGTTCAATCCGAAACGCTTCACGTTCAAATGGCTGGAAGACTGGCATCGCGCCAGTTTTCGTTTTCAAGCGAAGCCGGAACTCGCTGGCTCTGCTGGCAATGGTCGCGTCAATATTTTCGCGGGGCCTCTGCTTGTTGGAACGTTGAAAATGGCGCTGCTATTTGAGGAAAAGGATACCTCGTTACCGGCTCATAGCGGCGATATTCAGGAAACGGCAAACTTGTATAAACAGATTTTCGCTTCATACAGTCATGATGATTCGCTCATCGTCCTTACATGCCGTGATGTCTTTAAAACGCTTGGTTACAACACCCTGATAGATATTGATACCTTACGTGCAGGACAAAAATTCAGTGATGCCTTGAAGCGCATGATTGATGCCGCCGACATCTTTCAACTATTCTGGTCTGATCGGTCAGCAAAATCCACATATGTAGCTGAAGAATGGGAGTATGCATTGGGCCTGAATAGAGGCGAAGGTTTTGTACGTCCAGTCTACTGGGAAGTTCCTATGGCACAGCCACCAGAGAAACTCGCTCCATTGCATTTTGCCTACCTTCCTGCGTATACTTTTACCCGGCAGCAATCTCCTTCCAGATAAAAGAGGTATCAAGAATGTCATTAACACTGATTGACCGCTTCCACCCACGGCAAACGCGGGAGGAGCAGATGAAAATAGATGCTGGCAAGTTGCGCAAAGTTGATGAGATAGAGCTACTGGCACCACAACAAATGCAACCATTGGCACAGTTGAGTCTCGTTATGCTAGGTATCGGGCTGGTCATTTTCGTGGCGCTGAATCTTGGCGCGTATGCATGGCATTATCATGCGGTAATTGCGTCATTGAGTACTCCCGGTGTATTGTTGTGGGTAATCCTCAATATCCTGGCTTACATTGTCATTTTGCCAGTACACGAAGCCATTCATGGGCTGGCTTTCCTGCTGTGGGGCGGCAAACCATACTTTGGAGCAAAGTTGCCTTTCGCGCTGTACTGCGGCGCGAAACAGCAATTGTACCGACGCAATCAGTATCTTGTCGTAGGATTAGCTCCCCTTGTGGTGATTACTCTGGCTGCCGTTGTCTTAACGCTGGCAGCGCCTGGGCTGGCATCCTATATATTGTTTGGCACCGTTGGCAATTTTTCAGGTGCGGCTGGTGATGTGTGGGTGGCACGGCGACTATGGAAACAACCACCGCACATTCTGGTGGAGGATACTCAGTCAGGGTATACCGCGTGGGAGATTGATGGATCGCTGGATTGACGCGCTTTTTTGCGCGTGATACAATGAGAGTGTAATGATATCTTGTATCAATAAAGTCTATGAAAGACCTCGTATCAATGACGATAACCATTGAAACCATTCTGGATGCCTTCAAACAGCAGGGATTACGCATCACCGGCCCCCGTCGCACACTCGCGCAACTGCTAGTCGAGACCGTCGGGTCAGATTTTACAGTTGAGCAGTTATGGGACATGGCGCTGGCGCGTGACCCCGATGTCGGGCGAGCAACGGTATTCCGCGCTGTAGAAATATTGCAAGAACTGCACCTGCTTGATCGCGTCGAGTTCGCCGATGGCACGCATCGTTTCCGTTTCTGCCATGACGCCGGTCGTCATCACCACCACATCACCTGTTCCACCTGCGGCAAAGTGAGCGAGATAGACGCTTGTCTCAGCGAAGAGCAACTTGCCCGCATCGAATCCCTCGCCGATTTCGCCATCGAAGGTCATCGCCTGGAGTTTTTTGGTCGCTGCGCGAAGTGCCGATAAATTATTGTTTTTGCTCATTTTATCATATTGCATTAAGCAGTAGACTGGCAAACACCTTTACACGGAGGCGAAATGGATTCTCCATCCTTGCAGGGGAAAGTGGTGAAAAGTTCATGCGAGGTTGTCCGGTAAAATGCGTAACCGCAGATGGAGCCGATTGCGATAGCCATAGCCTTGTCGCATGATGGCCCAGCACCTCTATCCATTCCACCAGTGCCTGGCCTTGCTGACCTCTTCATCCTCTTTGGGCTAAAGTCTGAACAGTATCGAAAAAGCTTGACTTTTCGTACAATCTCAGGTATTGTTTATTATAGAGAATATTCGCTCGAATATTTCATCAGCTCATTCGTGCCATGATGCGCTACTTCTGGGGGATTTATGAAGAAAAAATTGAGCATGTTGTTGGTTCTGAGTCTGCTCATGCTTCTGTTAGCTCTCACAATCTTTCCTCAACTGTTAGGAAGAAACGGTATCACCTTTGCTCATGCAAAGTTTATTAGACCGAATGGTGTTACACCAACTCCTTCACCTACGGCTGTGCCAGGTTTGACGTATTATGGTGGTCCCGTCATAGTGGGAACCATGAATGTCTACCCCATTTACTGGTTCCCCAATGATAACGGGGCCAACAACGCGTACATCGCCGCCATCAACCAGTTCTACAGTGATGTACATAGTATAAGCTTGTTTAGTGTTCTTTCCGAGTATCCTGGTCATAATGGCATTATTACCTCGACACAACTGGCAGGTTCCTGGGAAGATATGAATACTCCGTACCCGGAAACAACACTTACTCAAGCAGACATTGTGAGCGAAGTGAAGCTTGCTATCGCTACCAATAACTGGCCTACCAGCGGGTATAACAACTATTTTCCGGTCTACACGCTCAAGGGTGAACAGGTAGCCAATCCTCAAGATGATGGATCATGCGGAGCTCACTATTCCTGGGGTCCTCAAGATAATCCGATCATCTTTGCTCACATTGCTTTTGCTTCAGCAGGGTCCGGACCTGTTACACAATGCGCATATCTAACCCCAACGGCTCCCAGCGGATCATTGTATATTGATACGGCTATCACCGCTTCTGCCCATGAGCAGTTTGAGGCCGCAACGGATCCACTCACTCAGATAACTCTTAGCTGGTATGCCTTTGGCGCAGGTGAGATAGGTGATATTTGTCAATCTAATTTTGGTCCTACACCATATCCCTACGATGGCGGTCTCGCCAATCAGAGGTTTTGGAATAATTCAGCAGGGCATTACGACTACTATATCATACAGACAATGGCGAGCAGTAGTCCACTGGGTTGCTCGCTCGGCACTTAGCGACATGCCAGGCACTGAAAAGCAGGAACGTTCGTGATACAGAGGGAGTATTTCCATGATCTTTACCCGCAAGGTGTCTCGCACAATATTTTTTCTCCTTTTCATCCTGACATTGAGTCTATCAACCGTTGCCTCAACCACTCAGGCAGCTACGACAACCATGTTACATACTCAACGGACACATAGCGGCAACATGGTTCCAATGGTAGCCGGTACCGTCACCGAGTTCTCAATTCCCACGCCGGGAAGTCAGCCAGTTGGTATTACCAGTGGCCCGTGTGGCGATGGTACACAATGCCTCTGGTTTACTGAGAGCCATAGCAACAAGATTGGCAAGATTATCACAACCGGCCTACACACCGGTCAGATCACCGAGTACTCTCTTCCATCATCGCCTACAAATGCGGACACGGAGCCGGAAGGCATCACGAGTGGACCATGTGGCGATGGTACGCAGTGTCTCTGGTTCACTGAGTTTAGTCAAATCTATGGCAACAACATCGGCAAGATCACTACGAGCGGTCAAATTACCCTGTATCCGATTCCCACTGCCAAAAGTGAGCCTGAAAGTATTACCAGTGGTCCTGATGGTAACCTCTGGTTTACCGAGTTTAATGCTAACAACATCGGTAAAATTACTCCTGGCGGGCAAATCACTGAGTATGCGGTTCCAACAGCTAATAGTGAGCCAGCAAGCATTACCAGTGGTCCTGATGGCAACCTCTGGTTTACAGAGTATATGGGGGAAAACATAGGACAGATAACTCCTGGTGGACAGATCACTGAGTATCAGCTTCCCTCACCTCAACCATTTAGCATTGCGAATGGCATCACATCAGGCCCTGATGGGAAGCTCTGGTTTTCCTTGATAGTTTTTCCAAACACTTTTGGCAAAGCACAGGGAACCTCTAAGATTGGACAGATTGATCCTTCAACCCACGTGATTACCGAATCGCAATCACTTCCCAATCCTCAATGCGTCCCGAATGCGATTACAACAGGCTCTGATGGCAAACTATGGTTTACCGAGTACTATCAGATTGGTACAATCACCATAGGAGATAATATCACTGAATATTCGCTCCCATCGGGAAGTATCGGCAACTTACCAGATCAAATCACTGGTGGTCCCGATAATAATCTCTGGTTTACGGAGTTTAGTGGAAACAATATTGGTAGGATTACTACAAATTAATATCTGTACTAAAGAAAGTTCACATTCTAGTGGAAGCTGAAGTATAGTACCATGATCTAAAAGTAAGATAGCTCTTTCGTCTCGAAAAGGAACGGTAGTATGTATTGGAATCATGCAAAATAAAGTGAAGGAGAACATTATGGCTGAACAGTTTGAAAACCTGACTAAAGCGTTAGCACAAGGTTCTCTCTCTCGTAGGAAGATGATGCGAACGCTGGCAGGAACTTTAGCTAGTATGACGATGGCTTCCTGGTTTCATGGCACAACACTGGCGGAAAGCGAACTTACCCATACGTGCAAGAACCCTTTTACCTGTTCCTCCCCTAACGCACATAATTGCGAACTCAATCGCTACCATAACACCAACTGTTACTGTTTCCAGCAAATTGGTACCAATAGAGGGGTGTGTTGCTGCAATGGTGTCTGTAATTGTGATTCTTCCAGCACCCAGCCGTGTCAATGTAGTTCACAAGCCAACTGTCCGAGTGGATATTTCTGCATTTCCAATACTGGCTGTAGCTGTACACTTGGCAATTGTCTTCAAAAATGTAACAGTACCTGCCGCTTATCTGGAAAAGGAGGCGGTAGAACAGCAGCTTGAATCTTACTACCAGGGCCGATAAGGTGAAACAGCAAGGTACGTCCATGTTACCCGATCTTGTCGGTCTTACATTGAATCGGTCTCGTTAGATTGCTAACAATAAGCCTCGACAAGAGTCTGCTCCCCATTGTTATTCGTGTAAAAACCGGCCGCCCATGCCTGGCTTGTTCCCGGCACCCCCGCAACGGCTCTCAGCAGGTGGGCTGGGCCTGGATTGGGACTGGGAATCACCTTCCACACTCTGCCATTCCAGTGTTCGGTCAAGGTATAGGCTGTTGAGGGCGTCGGCAAATATTCTCCCACCGCCCAGGCGTCGCTGTTAGAAACTGCCGCTACCCCATACAAAACGTTGGCGAAGGCTCCCGGACTGGGACCTAGCACCTGCCGCCATTTCTTGCCATTCCATTTCTCGATCAACGTTGGCGCTCCCACGTTGGGGGACGCATATTTGCCTACCGCCCAGACCTCCTTACTGGATATAGCAGCTACTCCGTAGAGGTAATTCTCATCGGGGCTGGGATTGGGACTGGAGATGATGCTCCATTGTGAGCCATCCCAGTGTTCGATCAGCGTATAGACACCTCCACCGGAAGGAATGCCGTCACCCACAGCCCACACATCGTTGCTAGAAATAGCCGAGATACCATACAGATAATCGTCGGTCTGATCGGGATTGGGACTGGGGACAACATTCCACTGAGAGCCATCCCAGTGTTCGATCAGGCTATAGGCTCCACGCACACCTACTGCCCAGACATCACGGCTAGAGATTGCTGAGACACTATACAGATAATCGTCGGTCTGATCGGGATTGGGACTGGGGACAACGTTCCACTGGGAGCCATCCCAGTGTTCGATCAGTGTATACGCATCGTGAATGCCTGCAGCCCAGACATCACGGCTAGAAACTTCCGCAACTCCATAAAGATAATTGACATTTGGGCTGGAATTCGGGCTAGGAACTACACTCCACTGTACCCCATTCCAGTGTTCTATCAGCGTATCCGCCCCTCCACCAGGAGGCGCGTAGTCCCCGACTGTCCACGCATCGGTACTCGATGTAGCAGAGATGCCATAGAGAGTATTGACTCCTGAACTTGGATTCGGACTTGAGACAACATGCCAGCCCCCACAGGTTGTCTGCGCCAGAGCGACAACTACACTATTGGAGGAGAAGGTCATGGCCCAGATAAGAACAAGCAAGCAAGAAACCGCAAACCAGTGGCGCATCGTTGGCTCTCCTTTCCAGAGGGAAACACCGGGAGACTCATATCTTATTAGCAATGTTCCCACTTTCTTTCTTCAACATATAATATGAACTGAGATACCTGACAGAACAGAAAAGCGACACAAAAGTATCTTTGTCTTGTTTCCTTGTTGCTATCATTCTACCTGACAATGGTTCACACTAGCAAGCCTCCCTGTGAGTTGGGGATATTCCCTAAACTTACGGAAAATCGTCCGTTAGACTCAACATCCTTGCAGGGGAAGGGAGGGACCGATTTATCGCGTCCGGGGGCGTAGGGTGAGCATCCCAGCTCGCGGATGGGCTGAAGCGCGTCCTCTCTTCCCCACTTTCCCCGGAAGGACGGGGAGCCGCGAAATGCGTATTGTTGCATTGCTCGCCAAATTGTGATATAACTCTTGACGTTGTTCTGTTGGCGTATCACACTGACAAATCGGCTTGTGTGACACGTCAAAATGCGGGATGAATTCTCTTAGAGTAGCTAGATGCTATCCTGCATAGTCGCATGTCCGCGAAGGTTCGCGGCGAAACCAGTACCCCTCCAGTTGGGGTTGCTGGGTTTTTGTGCTGGAAAAATACCGGCGCTCACGAAAGTTCGCTGTACCTGTCGTCTGTAGCATGCGCAAAAAGTCGTGAATGTAGAATGGACCGAGATATGAAAAAACTCCCTCCTCACTCACAGGAATGGTCTGGCCTTGCGAGCAGCCCGGCATCGGATACGCCCGCGAGTATCATACAGAAACAGAGCAGAGGCTGGCTGCGAGCATTGACCTCGTTACGCCAGCGCAATTACCGTTTTTACTGGTTTGGTCAGATGATCTCGCTTATTGGAACCTATATGCAGACCATAGGACAAGCCTGGCTGGTGTTGGAGTTGACTCACAGCGCCTGGCAACTCGGTCTGGTGGGCGCGTTTCAGGCTCTGCCGGTATTGCTCTTCTCGCTCTTAGGAGGAGTCTTTGCCGACCGCTGGCCCAAACGGCGCGTCCTGCTCGTGACCCAATCGGCGGCCATGCTTCAGGCACTTCTGCTCTGGATACTGATAGTTACCGGCATCGTCCAGCTCTGGCATCTGTATATTCTGGCGATGCTACTGGGGTTCACGAACTGCCTGTACAGACCAACAAGCCGGTCATTTGTCTTCGAGTTGGTTGGACGCGAGGACATGCCCAACGCCGTTGCTCTGAACTCCTCGCTTGGTCAAATGACGCGCATTGTGGGTCCTGGACTTGGGGGCATCATCATTGCCGCCAGCGGCGTCAGCATGCTCTTTCTGCTTAATGCCCTCAGCTTTCTCGCGGCAATCGGGGGCCTTGCGCTGATCAACAGTCATGAGTTGCATATCCAGGCGTTTCAACATCCCAACGTTCCCACCAGGCAAAAAACCTGGCAGAGCCTGCGTGAGGGCGTGGCTTATGTCTGGAACACGCCAGCAGTTTTGCTGGTAACACTGGTGGTTGGTCTGGTGTTGCTCTTTGGCTCGAACTTCGGCGTCGTACTCCCGCTCCTTGCCACAAATGTGCTACATGTTGGAGCGGAGGGTTTTGGCTTTCTCTCCGCTGCAATGGGCATCGGCGCCTTGCTCTCCGCTCTGTGGTTGGCCTGGGGCAACCAGCAACCAACGATCCGCCGTGTGCTGATCGGCACGCTGGTCTTCGGGGCATTGGAGGCAGTTTTCGCGGTCTCGCGCATCTATCTACTGTCAGTAATACTCGTTGCGAGCGTCTGCTTCGCGGAGGAGGCATTTGCTACACAGTCCCTGACCGCGCTGCAAACGGTCGTTCCAGACCACCTGCGCGGACGTGCAACGAGCGTGCAGGTACTGTTCTTCGACGGAAGCCTCCCCCTGGGCTATGTGTTGATGGGCTGGCTGGCTGCTCTCTATGGGCCTTCCATTGCCTTGTTCATCGGTGCATTACTCACGCTACTTGTCGCGGGTGCCGGGTGGGTGTGGCACAAAGCGGCGCGGGTCGAAGCCGGGGAATAAACTGGAAATAAACGGACCGACTGCCACATCGCTGCGGCTTGTGTCCTG
>DATGJV010000243.1:0-3049 GCA_035295005.1 Ktedonobacteraceae bacterium
CTGGTTTGCGCGTGAGGGGTTTCTGTTGCAGGATGTGGTGATTGCGGCGGACGACCCGGAACACGATGAAATAAAAGTCGCGGTCAAAGCGCCTATTGTGGCCTTGAGTCGCTACCATGAGGACTTTCGGGAGTGTCCCGACCCGGTGCTTTTTGGCTATCCTGAGAACTGCCTGGAGATGATGAACATTGAAGATTTTCATCAGTTTGTCTACCGGTGGTTCGAGCGAGCGGTGCAAGCAGGTATGGGACGCTGCTTCGTTTGCAATAAGGTACTGGACATGGGAGACGAGCATCCCTGGGATGCCGTTTTTGTCACGCAAGAATGGTATTGCTGGTTGCTCGTCCATTTTGACTGCAAACGCTATCTCAACCGCGACCTCAAGGGGCGCAACCCCTTTGAGGTGACGACGCATGCCCCCGAATTTTTTGATTTGCGTTTATGATACGACTGTCGGGGCCGATTCATCGGCTGTTGTTCCATTTGCCGATGAATCGGCCCCGACGGGATTGAATGCCAGCTGTGAGGATACGTATGGATAAAAATCAGGTTGCCAGTATACTGGAAGAGGTTGCCACATTGATGGCGCTGCAAGAGAACAGCAACACATTTGAGGTGCGAGCTTACGAAAATGCCGCTCGTGCGGTCAGTGCGCTGGACGGCAATATTGAGCAACTGACCCATGAAGGGAAGCTCAAGGGAACGCCGGGTCTGGGGTCAACCATGATCAAACGCATCGAAGAGATTGTGGATAGTGGACACCTGGTCTGGCTCGACGAGTTGCGTGCCAAAACGCCGGAGGTGAAGCTGGCGATGATGCGCATCCCTGGCGTTGGCCCGAAAAAGATCAATGCCATCTACGAGCAGTTGCATGTGAACAGTATTGCCGAGTTGGAGGAGGCATGCAAGGATGATAGAGTAGCGCACCTGCCAGGCTTCGGCAAGAAAACGCAGGATAAAATCTTGCAGGGCATCGCTTTCCTCGCACAGCATTCGGGTCGTTTCCTCTACCCGGTAGCAGAGGCAGAGGCGGAGCGTATTCGTGAAGCGTTGCTCACGTTGCCTGAGATTGTGCGTTTGCAGGTGGGAGGCAGTCTGCGGCGCAAGCGTGAGACGGTCAAAGATATTGATATGGTGGCAAGCGTGGCCGATACGGCGGGTGACGATGTGCGGCGCAAAATCATGGACTTTTTTACCGGTCAGCCCTCTGTCGAGGCTATTACCGGCAAGGGTGAGACGAAATCTAGCGTGGTGTTGCAAAGCGGTATCGCGATGGACTTGCGCGTTGTCAATGATAGCCAGTTTCCTTATACGCTACACCATTTCAGTGGCTCAAAAGAGCATCATATCGCGCTGCGCCGTCGCGCCCTCGCCATGAACATGACTATCAACGATTATGGTTTGTTTCGGGGCAAAGAGCCGAACCTTGAGCTAATTCCGTGCAAGACGGAGGCCGATATGTACGCGGCCCTGGGCATGGATTATATCGAACCGGAACTGCGCGAAGACATGGGCGAGATTGAGGCCGCCGCACAGCACAGGTTGCCCACACTGGTGACGGCCAGCGACATACGCGGTATCTTACATGCTCATTCAACGTGGAGCGATGGACATAACACCATTAGCGAGATGGCGCAGGCGTGTATCGAACGCGGCTATAGCTATCTCGGCATCACCGACCATAGCAAAGTAGCCGCCTATGCCGGTGGACTGAGCGAGGACGATTTGCGCCGCCAGAGCGACGAGATTGACCGCTTGAACGAGGAGTTTGCAGGTCGTCTGCATATTTTGAAAGGCTCAGAATGTGATATTCTGAAGGATGGCACGCTCGATTACGCGGATGACGTGCTGGCCCGCCTGGATTTTGTGGTTGCCTCGATTCACAGTATCTTCAATCTTCCGCCGGAGGAGCAAACGCAGCGTATGCTTCGCGCCATCGCCAACCCGTATGTCAGCATTATCGGGCATCCCACGGGGCGTATCCTGCTGGGACGGTCGGGGTACGAACTGGATGTAGAGGCAATCGTTGATGCAGCGGCGAAGAATGGTGTATGCATCGAAATCAACGCGCATCCTTCGCGCCTTGACCTGGACTGGCGCTTTGTGCGCCGTGCGCGTGACAAAGGCATGAAAATACCCGTTGACCCGGATGCCCACTCCCTTGATGGATTGGACGTAATGCGGTATGGTATAGGTATTGCACGCAAGGCATGGTTGCGAGCCAGCGATGTGCTGAATACGCTGGATGTGACCGCCCTGCAAGCGTTTTTCCAAACCCAACGCCGACAACGGCTGTAAATTATTGTGAACATCAACAACCCGTAGGGGTTGCACATGTAAGAAAGAAGAAATCATATGGCAGAAAAAGTAGAGTTAATTGTAACACCTCGCGAGGCGACGGGAAAAGCCGTCAAAAATTTGCGTAAAGCTGGCTTATTACCCGCGAATATCTATGGACACCAGGAGGATTCACAGGCGATCCAGATTGAAGTTCGTGATTTTGAGCGTGTCTTACGCTTACATGCCGCCACTGGCCTGATCAATTTGCGCCAGTCCGGCGATGGCGCGATACAGACAGCATTGATTCGCCACGTACAGCACGATCCGCGCTCTGGCAAACCTATTCATGTGGACTTCTTCCGTGTTAGCATGAATGAGCGCCTGAACGTCAAAGTTGCTTTGCATTTCGTTGGTGAATCTTTGGGAGTAAAGAATGAGGGTGGCGTTCTGCTGCACCTGCTTGATACTATCGAGATTGAGGGCATGGCAAGCGACTTGCCCGAATTTATCGAAGTGGATATCTCTCCTTTGACCGACATTGATTCCATTCTGCATGCCGGAGACGTGAAATTGCCTGATGGCTTCACCCTGATCACCGATGCCAACGAAGGTGTGGCGAAAGTTGCCGCTACCCGCGCCGAAAAAGCCGAGGAGGCTGAGACCGCTGAGGCAGCCGCTACCGCTACTGAAACTGCTGGTGAGGCTGGCACGAATAATCAGGCGTAACACCAGGAACTCGACATTGCTACGCTCGTGCCCTGGGTGCGCT
>DATGJV010000244.1:0-11657 GCA_035295005.1 Ktedonobacteraceae bacterium
AAAAGCGCAAGAAGCTATCGCTCAAGGCAAAATTGATACTGGTTATGATGCTTGTGCTGATTGTGGGACCTGGCATTTGGGCGACAATTTTCGGGTATCAGACGCTCAGCACGGACTATCATGCGGATATGTCACAGGCGCAGGTGGGGATACAGCATTTACATAATGCGAGTACGCAACTGCAAACATTGCAGAAGAATGCTTTTAATGGTGCGGCTGTTGCGCAGGCGCAGCGTGAGTTCGCGGCTGCGGAGGGTTCGTTTACACAGGTGGAGGCGAATCTGGCTTCGTTCCCATCGGCTAGTACGTTGATGCCTGCCTATGGGGGAAAGCTTGCATCTGCGTTGCGCCTTTTACCACTGGCAATCGAGGTAGCACAGGTAGGCGAGGTGGGTTGCTCAACTCTCAGTATGTTGATTTCGCGCTTTCATGATCCCTTGAATACGAAAGGCGGCGGTTTATCTGTCGCCGATATGGCGACATTGACGGCCAATGTGCGCCGGATACTAACTATTGCGAGTATGGCAGTGGCACAGGTGAACGAACTGCAACCGGCAGACCTGCAACTTGACCCACGTCTTGCCAGTGCTGTTGCTACATTCCATACATATCTGCCAACTATTCAGCAATGGATGAACGATGCCGGGTCTTTGTTAACGGTACTTCCATCGTTGTTGGGCATAGGGAAGCCAGCAAATTACCTGATTGAGATGGTTGACGCGAGTGAGTTGCGTCCAACGGGTGGTTTTATTGGTAATTATGGTATCGCGTCTGTCGCGGGTGGACGGTTTACCGGTGCGCACATTACCGATGTCTACCTGCTCGATTGGCCTTTCCACGCCGCGAACAAACGCATAGCCTATCCAGCACAATATGCATGGTTCAGCCAGTACCTGGCGAGCGATAGCTGGAGTTTCCGCGACTCGAATCTGGACGCGGATTTTCCAACAGTTGCGCGGAATAGTGAGGTGAACTATGCGCGAGAAGGCGGCAATGTGCCGGTACAGGGAGTTATCAGTATTACGCCCACGCTGATTCAGCAAGTGCTGGCGATTACGGGGCCAATTCGTGTGCCGGAGTACCAGGAAACAGTAACGGCACAAAATCTGGTGGGCCTGATTCACTATTACCAGTTGGGAGCGGGACGCCAGGGCAATGATATTCCCGCGTCTGATGGAAATTCGTCCGTGCGCAAACACTTTACCGCGCTGCTGGCGGAGCAATTTATGGCGCATATTCACCAACTTACGCCTGTGCAGATGGTGAAGGTATTCCAGATACTATGGGGTTCTTTGCGCACAAAAGATATGCAAATCTACTTCAATGCAGTGGCGGCAGAGTCGTTGCTCCAACAAAATCATCTTGACGCCTCGCTACAATCCCCGGTCGGCGATGGCCTTTTTGTGGTAGATACAAATGTGGCACCGGATAAAGCCAATAGTCTGATTACCAGTACGCTGAACGATCAGGTTGTGATTGACAGCAACGGTGATGCAATTCACCATACGACCTTGCGTTATGCCTGGCTGACAAATGGAAATGTGTATGGTTCATTACTCTATCGCGATTACCTGCGCGTCTACCTGCCCCCGGATAGTACGGTTTCTGTGCAGGTTGGCTGGGAACCACATGGCATAAGTGCTGCCTTCGGGCGCAGGGTACTGGCTGGTTATTACACCCTTGTCTACGGTCAAACGCGCACTATTACGCTTATCTGGATAGTGTCGCATGCCGCGACACATGATGCGCAGGGATGGCATTATAGCGATGAGATACAACGGCAGGCGGGCGCTCAATGGATGATTCACGTGCAGGTTATGCTCCCGGCAAACGCGACCATTTTGAAAGCCTGGGGCGGCCTGACAGCTCATGGTAAAATAGAGGAAATCTTGAATCAGTCTCTGGAGCAAAATGTTATCATGGGTGTTGATTACACCTGATGCATTCACTATGGAGGGCCGTTTATGGCAGAGCGAGAGACATACATTCACCCCGGCGCGGAGGTGTCGCCACAGGCTGTTATCGGGAACGGTACCCTTATCTGGCGGCAAGCGCAAGTACGCGAGGGTGCGCACATTGGGGAGATGTGTAATATTGGTAAGGGTGTGTATGTGGATACGCATGTGCATATCGGCTCGTGCGTCAAAATCCAGAACCATGTGTCCGTATTTGAGGGTGTAACGCTGGAGGATGGTGTGTTTGTAGGGCCGCATGTCTGTTTCACGAACGACCTCTCTCCACGAGCGATCAACCCGGATGGCACGCTGAAAAGTGCCAGTGATTGGGAGATAACGCCGACGCAGGTGAAGTACGGTGCCTCGATTGGAGCTGGTTCGGTAATTTTGTGCGGAGTAACTATCGGCGAGTTCGCGCTTGTTGGCGCGGGTTCAGTAGTGACGCGAGATGTGCCGCCCTACGCGCTGGTCTTTGGCAACCCGGCCCGTCAACATGGTTATGTTTGCCGTTGCGCCCGCCGCTTCTCACACATACACGAGGAAGATGATAAGCTCTTCGGCTGGTGTGCTGTGTGCGAAAAAGAGTACAGGGTAAGGTAATACTGCTTGACACATTCTAGTACTTCTTTGTATGATGGATGTGGTTAGATACGTTGAAATATGAAGATAGAGGAAAGTGGCTTGAGTAGCTGCGGGAGGTATATGTGGTAACGGATGTGCATGTAAAAAACGAGTGGAAAGTGGAAGTCGAGCAGGGAAAACGTTTCGAGTTTGGACAGAATTGGACACGCTTCCTTGAAACATTAGATGAGGGACGCATTGCTCTCGCAGAGCAATCGTTGCGCGATATGCTTGATGTGGAGCATTTAGCGGGCAAGCGTTTCCTCGATATCGGCTCTGGTAGCGGCTTATTTAGTCTTGTGGCGTGTCGTCTGGGGGCAACGGTCTATTCTTTTGACTTTGATCCGCAATCGGTAGCGTGTACTGCTGAACTGAAGCGACGTTATTTCGCGGATGATGCGGCCTGGACGATTGAGCAGGGGTCTGTATTAGATGCGGACTACCTGGCATCGTTAGGCACCTTTGATATTGTTTATTCCTGGGGAGTATTGCACCATACGGGAGCGATGTGGCAGGCGCTGGAGAACGCGGGTACGCGAGTCGCGGAGGGCGGTTCCCTGTTTATCGCGATTTATAATGATCAGGGACGGGTCAGCCGTATCTGGAAAGTTGTGAAGCGAGCGTATAACAGCTTGCCGCGAAGGTTGAAGTTTCTGGTGTTGTGGCCCACCTTTGCCCGGCTGTGGGGGCCAAAGACGTTGCGGGATTTCTTATGTGGCAGACCTTTTGCAACGTGGCGGAATTATCGTCAGTCGCGTGGGATGTCGGCATGGCGGGATACAGTAGATTGGGTTGGCGGGTATCCCTTTGAGGTGGCGCAACCCGGCGCAATTCACGAGTTTTACAGTGAGCGCGGTTTTTTGTTGCTAAGACTCAAGACGACTTTTGACCTGGGTTGTAATCAATATGTCTTTGTGCGCCAGCAATAGTGCTTTGTAGTATTTAAGAGGGGCGGTAATGTATAGTGGCTCAGGCGACGCCATTTGGTTCTTCCTGGCGAGGTTCATTGCGAGACCTTGCCACTATCACCAGCAACATTCGCCGATCTCATGCGCAGGGACGGCTCACTATACGTAATACTACCCGCCTGGGTGTTGCCCACCTGTACTTCCGCAGTGGGCGAATAGTACACGTGGTGGGCAATCACCTGGATGCGAAAGCAACGTTTGCCGATTTGCGCACGTGGTCAAGAGCAACGGTGCGTTTTGAGCGTGGTGTTCTGGCGAACAACGAAGGCGATATTGAGGAGTATGAGCAACTCTTCGATGATGTTTTGTTGCAACTGCGTATACGCGGCATCACGCTTCCCCCTGAGAATCCACGTGTTGTCGAGAGCCATCTGATGTCCGCTCCTCAATCACAAAAGGAATTATTGCTGACCCCGACAGAATGGAAGTTGCTGGTAGAGGGAACACGACGTGTGTCGCTGGCGGTAGCCCACCTTGTCGGGCCAAAAGAAGCCATGAGCGTGCTGAGCGATATTCTGGATGATTGCACTGCCGGTTTCCCCGCGCTTTCTGGCCTACGTCTTGCCCCCACGGGATATTTAGAGATGACGCAAACGGCCCATCTAGACCGGGTAGCACGCGAGGAGATTTTAGAGGGGTTCGCGGCACTCTTCGCGACCTGCCAGTATTTTTGCGCCCCCATAATTGGCGATGAAGACGCACATAAGCTGTTAATCGCGGCGCTTGGTGATATTGGCCCGGCGCTGGTCAAGCTGGGTGTATTCCAGATTAACCGGCAACTGTTGTCTCCCCACCCTCGCGGGTAAAGGGAGAAGTTGGGAATGTTCAGGAGGGACTGAAAAGATGAAAATGCTGGTGACAGGTTTTGAGCCATTTGGTCCGTGGCAACGCAACCCCAGCGGTGAGACGGCGCGTCACCTTGACGGTGCAACGATTATTGATGCTGAGATAACCGGGCTTGTCTTGCCCGTCTCATTTCAACGCACCGCCGCCCCGTTGATTGCCGCCATTGATGAAGTGCGCCCGGATGTGGTGCTGAACCTCGGTCAGGGCGAGGCTAGCGGTGTGCGTGTTGAGCGCGTTGCGGTCAATCGCTGCAAGGCACCTGCTGGAGGTGACAACGATGGCTATGAAGCCCAGGATGAGCCAGTTGTAGCTGGTGGTCCCGCTACATACCGGTCAACATTGCCAGTCAGCGAGATTGTGGAACTGCTCTCCGACATGAATTTCAATGCTGCTCCTTCGGACTCGGCGGGCGAATTTCTCTGCAACTACGTGATGTATACAACACTCCATCATATCGCGACGCATCAGTTACCCATCCGTGCCGGTTTTATCCACGCCTCGCCCCTACGCGAAGAGGTTCCCGATCTGACCAATGGCAAGGGCATGCGCCTCAAGAAGTGGATTGATTTTACCGAGGCAGTACTATATTTATTGCGTACCTCGGTAATGGTCTAAAATAAATCAATTGGACAACCAGTAACAGCATGCACCTGACGGGTGCATGCTGTTACTGGTTGTCCAATTGATTTATTTCAAACGCTCTGGATGATGTTTTTTCCAGTAGCGCATGTAGCCCTGTACGGTCATCGCGTAGTTGCTGGCGATTTCGTAGCGCGGGAGGGCGTGCGGGTCACGGGCAATCCGCAACAGTTCGGGTTCGGTATGTTCGATGAGTAGAGAGATAATTTCTGTCTCATTCTTACCCTGGCGCATGGCGTTGAGGACGAAATCGCCCCAGGAGTAGAGGTGTTCGCGCAGCCGCCCAAAGTGTATCACCGGGTCTCGCGATGGTCCGAAGTGTCCCAGGTAGAGGACATCGGGCCGTAAGCTCTTGATCAGGTCAACACTACTTGACCATGCTTCAAGGTCAATGTCCGGTGGTGGCGTTGGTGGGCGCACGTAGTCCACGCCTTGCAGCCGCACTCCCGCCACGTCTCCGGCGAATAGTTCACCGGAATGAACATCGAAGAAGATGACGTGATGGACAGCGTGTCCAGGCGTGTAATGAACCTCAAGGCGGCGACCAGCGACCTTGAGGATATCGCCGCCCTCGATGACCTGCAAGCGTTCGGCGGGTACCGACTCGATTTCGCCCCAGAGGGGTTGCATGCGCTCTTTATAGATACGCGAGGCGCTGGCAACAACCTTTGAAGTATCGAGCAGGTGTGGCGCACCCTTGCTATGAACAAAGACCCGCGCCCCAGGCATCTGGCGCACCAGTGAGCCAGCCGCTCCGGCGTGGTCTAAGTGGACATGGGTTGCGAGAATGTGCGTGACATCCTCTGGATCGTAGCCCGCCTCACGAATTGCCGCCAGCAGGTGTTCCAGCATGCTGGTGGGGCCAGGGTCTATAATTGCTAGCTGGTTCTCACCTTCGAGGAGGTAAGAACCGATAATGCCGGGTTCGTCCTGGAATGGCAGAGAGACCTGCCATGCCCCGGAACCTAGTTTTGTGACAGCAGTCAAGGAGAAAACCCTCCCTATTTCTTTGCCGAGATAGCCTTTGCCTGGGTGAACAGCAGCAGATAATCTGGGCCGCCCGCCTTCGAGTCTGTTCCCGACATGTTAAATCCGCCAAAAGGATGGACGCCAACGAATGCGCCGGTGCTTTTCCGGTTGAAGTAGAGATTGCCGACATGGTAATCCTCTTTAGCACGCTCGATACGCTCGGCGTTTTGTGAATAGAGCGAGCCGGTCAGACCATAGTCGGTATCGTTGGCGATATGGATAGCGTCGTCGAAATCTTTGGCTTTGATAACGGCCAGTACTGGCCCAAAGATTTCTTCCTGGGCGATACGCGCATGGGGGTCTACATCAGCGATAACGGTTGGCTCGATGAAGTAGCCAGGACCTTGATGCCCACCACCGGTGACGATACGCCCCTCGTTTTTGCCAATTTCAATGTACTCGGTGATTTTCTTGTGAGCGTTTTCGTCAATGACTGGCCCCATATAGGTTGTTGGCTGTGTGACATCGCCCATCGTCAACTGTCTGGTTTTCTCAATGACCTTCTGCAAAACCGTGTCGTACACAGAATCGACGATGATGGCACGCGAACCAGCCGAGCATTTCTGGCCCTGGAAACCAAAGGCTGAGACAACAATACCGGTCGCGGCAGCTTCGAGGTCGGCGGTTTCATCAACCACTACCGCGTCTTTGCCGCCCATCTCCAGGATGGTGCGTTTGAGCCAGCGCTGACCCTTTTGCGGTTTTGCCGCCAGCTCGTTGATGCGCAGACCCACTTCGCGTGAGCCAGTAAAGGCGATAAAGCGCACCTGCGGATTCTCAATCAGTGCATCGCCGATGGTTGAACCGGAGCCGGTGACGAAGTTCACGACGCCTGCTGGTAGACCGATATCTTCTAGAATCTGCATAAATTGCGCTGCGATAGCCGGTGACGTGCTGGCCGGTTTGAGAACAACGGTATTGCCGGTGACGAAGGCGGCCCCGGTCATGCCAACCATGATCGCGCCGGGGAAATTCCACGGTGGAATGACGGCACCGACGCCAAGCGGAACATAGACAAGCTGGTTATCCTCGCCTTCCATGTGTATCAGTTCATGATCGCCCGCGAGCCGCATCATTTCACGTGCATAGTATTCGAGGAAATCAATGGCCTCGGCGGTGTCGCCGTCGGCTTCGGGCCAGCTTTTGCCGACCTCGTAAATCATCCAGGCGTTGAAGAGAAAGCGGCGCTGGCTCAGCAGGTCAGCTGCCGCGAAGAGATAACCTGCTCGCTCCTCAGCGGGGACACGCTTCCACGTCTCAAAGGCTGTTGCGGCGGTCTGTACCGCCTGATTGGCCTGTTCGACGGTGGCGCGTGCAAAATAGCCAATGACCTGATCGGGCTGAGATGGATTGATAGAAGCAAACGTTTGCTCAGTGGAAATCTTTTCGCCGCCAATCACGAGCGGATACGTGCGACCCAACTCACTTTTGACCTGCTCCAGAGCTTCCGCCTGAGCGCGGCGGTTCTCCTCTTTGCTAAAATCGGTCAAAGCGGCATTCTTAAACGGCGTCCGTGCGCGGGACGCCACATTGTCAATAACATTTTTCATTTTGATGATACTCTCCTTGAAGAAACACTTCGTTGTATTTTCCTTTGACTGTATTATATCACTTCAACCCGCTTCTCATTTTTGTTGAGCAGGTTATAGCCGCTTTACGAGCATAATATCATCATCAAGATAACCCAGATGGCGATAGAAGCCCAGCGCCCGCTCATTGACGGCACCGACTGTCAGGGCGAGTAAAGGATAGCCCCGGTCGCGAGCCCACTGTTCGCACGCCGAGATCAAGGCTTTGCCCGCTCCCTGGCCCTCCGCTGACTGGCTGGTTGCCAGTTCAGCAAGATAAGCATGAGGTTCGCCAGTAAAGTGGGTGTCATGTGCGACAATGGCGAAGCCAAGCTGTTCTCCCTGCTCATTTTCCGCGACAAAAACCATGTCCCTTTGTCCCTGCTGTTCAATGCCTTCTGTAATGCGGCGCTGGGATGTGGCAAGCCATCTGTGTGAATCGCGCCAGGGTGGTATACCACAGGCAAAGCGCGGGACGAGGCCGAGGACGAACTCTCGGTCGGATGGGATATAGGGACGTACATGAATCATAGCACACCTCTTGCAGCTAGTTTTACCCTCAGGCTTCCATTTTGCTTCTGTCTATGCTCTACTGTAGCACATCCTGTAAGCGTGTTACAACTGCGAATGCTTCTCAATAGCGGCAAAGATATGTAGTTTAGAGATGCTATTCCTGGAACCCTGTGGCTCGCACTGGCAATTCTCGCTATAATGTGTGATAGCAATCTGGTTGATGGTACAGACAGTCCGCTCCCATCAATGAGCCAGACGTTGTGGTTGAACAAAGATTGAGGTATAACTATGAACTATCGCACATTGGGGCGCACGGGTTGGCGTATTTCGGAGATTGGTTTCGGTTCGTGGGGTATTGGCGGCGACTGGGGGCCGACCGAAGATACATCGGCATTAGCTGCGTTGAACGGAGCTATTGATCTCGGTGTCAACTTCATTGATACGGCGGATGTCTACGGAGATGGACATTCTGAACAACTTGTCGCACGAGTACGTAAGTCGCGTAGCGAGCAATTGATTATCGCCACGAAGGCCGGGCGGCGGCTCAATCCGCATGTTGCATCCGGCTATAACCGGTAAAACCTGACGGGTTTTGTTGAGCGCAGCCTCCATAATCTTGAGACCGAGGCCATTGATCTCCTGCAACTCCATTGTCCTCCATCCGAGGTCTACGATATGCCGGAAGTCTTCGGCATCCTCGACGATCTAGTACAGCAGGGCAAGTTGCGCTACTATGGCGTGAGTGTGGAGCGTGTGGACGAGGCGCTGAAGGCAATCACGTATCCCAACGTGCAGAGCGTGCAGATTATCTTCAACATGTTCCGTTTCAAGCCGTCGGAGCAGTTCTTCGCCGCCGCACGTGAACATCAGGTCGGCATCCTCGCACGTGTACCGCTCGCCAGCGGTCTGCTGACAGGCAAGATGCGCCGCGACACGCAGTTCGCGCCGACCGACCACCGCAATTTCAATCGTCACGGCGAAGCCTTCGATCAGGGCGAGACGTTCTCCGGTGTGGATTATGAGACGGGATTGCAGGCTGTTGAAGAGTTGCGCCAACTCGTGCCACAGGGCGCAACGCTATCCCAGTTAGCATTGCGTTGGATACTGATGTTTCCAGAGGTAACAACGACCATCCCCGGCGCGAAAAACCCTCAACAGGCAGAGGGCAATGCGCTTGCCGCCTCTTTACCACCGCTCAGCGACGAGACGATGCGGCGCGTGCGCGAGGTCTATGATCGTTATATAAGAACGCAGGTAGAGGGGAAATGGTAGAAATGGTGTCGGTTCATGATGAGGTAATTCGGTAGCGTTCAAAGCCGGATGCCGGGTCGGCACATCGCTGCGGCTCGTGCCAGGGCGCTATGAATTGCGCCTCTACGCACCTGCGGGTGCGGGCTGGACCAGTACCACCACGCTGTAGGGGCGCAATTCATAGCGCCCGACCGTTCTTTACCTGTTACCTCTTGTGTAAGCCACAATTCATATGTTACATTATGTGAAACAGGAAAAGCACTCGAGTGCAACCATCGTTCCTGTTGCTTCGGGCGATTAGCGAGAAAAGAGGTATCCACTATGAGTACACGCGAAGAGTCTCCTGGTTCTCCCGGCGTCAATCCCCTGGAAGGAAAAACGCTCACTCCAATTGAAGCTCCAAGCTTGCAGCGCGGAGCATTGAATCTGGTGGACATTGCCACGTCCACTATGGCAAACATCGCGCCTGCGATGAGTTTCTTTTTCAGCTCGGCACTTATTGCCGGTGCGGCGGGTGTTGGTGCGCCGCTCACCATCGTCGCGGCGGCGATTGCTATTGCGCTACTTGGCAATACGCTGGCCGAGTTTTCACGTGCGATCCCGTCAACCGGATCGTTCATCACGTTTATCGGGAAGACCTTTGGACCGGTAATGGCCGTCACCACGACCATTGTCATTAGTATTGGCTACATTATTGCCATGTCCTCGGTGATTGTTATTTCTGGCGGATGGACTCATCTCATCTTGCAGAACTACCTGCACATCAATATCCCCTGGCAAATACTCACGCTGATTTTTGTCGGGCTCGCTTTCTACCTGATGGTACAGGGCGTGAGTATCTCAACGCGCATGGCGGGCATTTTCTTTGCGTTCGAGATGGCTGTGCTGGTGCTGGTGTCGGTGATTGCGCTGATAACGCACGCCGGTCAGATTACCCTGGCTCCTTTCAATCCCACGAATATCTCAGGGGGATTCAATGGTCTTGGGCTTGGCTTCCCTATTGCGGTCTACCTGTTTGTGGGCTGGGAAAATTCCGCGGCGCTTGCCGAGGAAACCAACAATCCCCGGCACAACGTCCCGCGGGCCATTTATTCCAGCGTTTTGCTGATGGCGGTCTCATATATCGTGTTTATGTATGCCACGGTCGTTGCCTTTAACAACAATGCGACTGCACTCAGTAACGCTGCTATCCCATTTATCACGGTGGCACAGGGAATCAGTGGCGTACTGGTCTTTTTCGCCTATATTGCAGGGTTTACCTCGATCATGAGCGCCATGATTGCCGGTTCAAATTCGCAATCCCGCCTGATTTTCAATTCCGCTCGCGAAGGTTTGCTGCCGACCTGGATGGCAAGAATATATCCTCGCACCCATACACCCTGGGTAAGTTTCCTGGTCTTTTTCGTGATCAGCCTGGCTATTGTATACATCTTCGGCTGGACCATTGATCCCGTAACGTTCTTCGGAGAGATCGCGACGCTCGGTACGATCTTGATAGCGCTGGTCTATCTCGTCTCGAATCTCGCGTTACCTTTTTACTATAGAAGGTTTCTGCCGGAGCAGTTTTCGGTGGTCAAGCATCTTATCCTGCCAGTACTGGGCGTATTAGCGATTGGCTTTCCCCTGTGGGCGCTGGTGCAACCGAATCAATCGCCGCCGTTCAACTACTAACCCTGGATTGCCCTGGGCATCGTTGTTCTCGCGCTCATCTACGCCGCGATCCTTACCTTGCGAGACCGGACAATTGGTGATCGTGTGGGTTCGATTGTGGCGGATCGGGAATGAAGCGGTAGCATTCATGCACAAAAAACAGGGCTTGCGGCAGCGCCGCAAGCCCTGTTTTTTGTGCATGAATGCTATCTTCCTACACCTTCAACTCGTTGCGATACTCTTTGAGCAACTTTTGCACCTTTGGGTCTATCACAAACTGGCAATAGGGCTGGTAGCGATTGCGTTCATAATAGTCTTTGTGATAGTCTTCCGCCGGGTAGAAATTGGCGAACGGCACGATTTCCGTCACAATGGGCTTTTTATATGCGCCGGATTTCTCTACCTCTTCTTTTACCGCGAGCGCAGCCTGTTTTTCCTCGTCATTCTGATAGTACACGCCTGAGCGGTATTGCGTGCCGATATCATTGCCCTGGCGGTTCAGCGTTGTCGGGTCATGCAGATGCCAGAAAATTTCCAGCAATGTATCATAAGAAATCACTGCCGGGTCATAGGTGATTTGCACGGCCTCAGCCGCGCCTGTCTTTCCCGTGCAGACC
>DATGJV010000245.1:0-3666 GCA_035295005.1 Ktedonobacteraceae bacterium
GGCTTGCAACAATTCCGGGTTCAACCCCACCGTCTCTGCTGGTGCCAGGTCTTGCGCTACCAGGATTGCTGGCCGCTCAAGCTGTATCTCTCGCGTTATTCCCAGCAATTCTGATACGATGCGACGCCCGGCCTCATGCACGTCCTCCGCACGCGCCGCGAGATAGGGATCGGGAATGGCAGCGAGCTGTTCAGCATAGCCAGTCGCGACGCGAGTCACTGCGGCTTCGGCAGTGTAACCAGCCGTAATGAGTTCATCGGCCCCCTGCTTTAGCTCAGGGTCGTCCAGCATCTCCCGTTGCGCCGCAAGGATATCGGCAGTCGCCCCACTCGCTGCCTTCTGCAACGCATCCATGCGGACAATAGCTTGCTGAATCGCTCGTTCAAGCCGCTCAGCCTCTACTAATGCGTCCACAGTTCGCTGTGCTGTTATGTCAATTTGCGGAGCAGGATGGATAACGTGAGCAGAGCCGATGGTGAGACCGGGTGCAGCGGGTATTCCGTGTAGCATCTTCACCCCAGGTCTCCTTCGAGTAGCGAGGCCAGTTTGTCCACGGCAGACTCCGCATCGTCACCATTCACTGTGAGAACAACCGCGTCGCCCTGTTCAGCACCGAGGGAAAGGACAGAGAGAATAGACTTTCCATTGACGGTCTTCTCATCCTTAGAAAGAGTTATTTGACTCTGAAATCCCTTCGCGTTCTGTACAAAGATGGCTGCCGGGCGAGCATGCAAGCCAGATTTGCTGCCAAGCGTAACTGTTCGTTCCATTCTACCTGCTCCTGTTGCTCTACAAACGTATCAAACTTCCAGCACAAAGAGAACATCACGTCCTGCTCGTACCGTTCCACTGGCACGGCGCACGATGGTTCCAGCGCCACTGGAAACGACCGGACTCAGCATGACTTTGCCAGTATGTTCGATGGTTGCGCGATCAAAACGAACGATAGGGGTTCCTGCTCGCACTTTCTGGCCCTCGGTCGCAATATTCTCGAATCCTTGCCCTTTGAGTTCGACGGTATCAAGCCCGATATGGACAATAAGCTCGACATCACCGCTCATCGAGATACCAAAGGCATGACCGCCTGGGAAAAGTTTGACCAGATTCCCGGTTACGGGAGCTACTGCCACCCCGCCAGAGGGGTCAATCGCTACGCCGTCACCTGCCATTTTCTGCGCAAACACCTCGTCAGGGACATCTTCCAGTGGCACAACTATGCCATCGAGTGGAGCAAGAACCTCTATCTTTGCCATTATTCCTCTCCCTCCTCGCCTTCACTACCGGCTTTCAGCAGACGATTGAGACGATTGGCGATACGGTCGGATTGTGTTCCCATCACGACCTGGGCAATCTTACCGCGCTTGATTACGCCGGAAGCGCCGAGGGCTTTGAGTTGCGCATCATCAATCTGAGCAGGATCATTGACAAAGAGTCGCAGCCGCGTGATACAGCCTTCCACGCTTTGCACATTCTCCTTGCCACCAAGTGCCACGAGAACATTCTGTGCCAGTTCGTCATCGCGGTCCACTTTCTGGCTTTCCACGGCAGTTGCACCTTGCGTCCCCTTTGCCCCCCTTGCACCCTTCGCGACCTTCGGTCCGCGCTGACTCTCAGGCAAAATCCAGTCAGCACTCAGGCCCGTCGAGGCTTCACCACGACCGGGAGTTGCCAGGTCAAAGCGTGTGATGAAAAAGCTGAAGACAAAGTAGTACACAACACCGTAGATTAGCCCGACAAGCAGGAGCAGCAACGCATTGCTCGTGTTGCTCTTACTGAAATTGAGCACATAGTCGAAAAGTCCGGCGGAGAAGCTGAAGCCTATCCTGATGTTGAGGAGGTAGCACACCGCCAGCGCACTTCCTGTCAGAACGGCATGAACAACGAAGAGCAAAGGTGCGACGAAAAGAAAGGCGAATTCAATAGGTTCGGTGACGCCGGTCAGGAAGGATGTCAACGCCGCTGAAAGCAGGATACCGGCGGCTACTTTCGAGAAACGTGCGTGGCGAATCATCGCGAAACATGCCGCAGGCAAGCCGAACATCATAATGGGAAAGAAACCGGCCATGAAGTTTCCAGAAGTGGGATCACCCGCGAAATAGCGGTTCAAATCACCATGCGTCACAACTCCATGCGGCCCGGTATACGTTCCAAGCTGGAACCAGACGTATGTGTTAAGCACATGGTGCAATCCCAGAGGAATAAGTAACCGGTTCAAAAACCCATAAATGCCGGTGCCAAGTGGACCAAGCGATACAATGCCGGTACCCACTGCATTGATCCCGCCCTGAATTTGCGGCCAGATGAAGGCGAAAATCACGCCCAGGATGAGCGCGGCAAACGCAGTAACAATAGGGACGAAACGCCGCCCACCAAAGAAAGCCAGGTAGTCTGGCAAGCGAATATCATAGTAACGGCGATACAAACCAGCCGCCACCAGCCCGATGAGAATGCCCGATAGCACACCCATGTTGATAGTGGGATCAGGAGCCCCCTTGACCTGGGGAATGAGCGTATTGAAAACTCCTGTAAATACAAGGAACCCGACAACAGCAGCAAGTCCGGCAGCACCCTCACCACCAGTAAGACCGATGGCAATACCAATCGAAAAGATCATCGGTAGGTTACCGAAGACAGCATTACCTGCGGCAGCCATCCAGGTAAGATTCAACAGGTCCGGCTGTCCCAGACGCAAGAGCAGCCCGGCGGCAGGCAGCACAGCAATCGGCAACATCAGAGAGCGCCCAAGACTTTGCAGAGCGCCAAGTACGCGATCAAACCCACGTGGGGGCGTGAATGTAGTAGCGGAAGACGACGTGTTCACTGTACTCATCGTAAATAGTCCTTTCCTGAAAACAAGATGAATGGAAGAAATTCCACAAAAATGACGTTATGAAAGGATACGTATGGTCGCCTTTTCCTCCTTTCCGGTGTTTTCTCAGCCCGAAATAATATTCTCCAACCCTGCCTCAAAACACCGCGAACAGTTAATGTTGATACTATACATTGCCTTTGACCAGTTTGTCAAGATGTCTAGACCACTAGATGTATTTTCGTTTTCTTTTCGGATTTATCTTCATCATGGTGAAAGTACCAGACAGGAGCGTGATAATCTACTGTAGAGCCCGGCATGGTCAACCGGCCCCTACTCGTCAGGCATGGTCTTTGAAGAAAGAGGTAAACTAACCGGTAAATGCCCCTTCGCTGAAATCTCACCAAAGAGGACGCGCACAAGTGCGGCAAAGGCTGGCGCTGTATATTCATAGATGACAAGATACGTGCCAAGCTCTGGAAATGCCAGCAAGTCATAGGGGTTGTAGGCGGCAACACCAATGATCGGGCGTCCCTTTTGAAGAAGTTGCCGCACAAGTTCGCCTTGATAGGTATCCAGGTTCGCGTTCGCCGTCACTACAATAGTGATGGCGGCTTCGTCCACTGTGTGGCTGATATATGCATACTTATCTGATGTTGGTGTAGAGGCTATTGATAGTATGTCAACATTATCATGACGCTTGCGTATCTGTTCTACCAGCGTCTCACCAGAAAAACCTGCGTCTACCGCCAGCGTCGAAGAGGATGGTTGCAGGAAAAGTAGACATAGACGCTGCTCTGGTTGCAAACGCAATGGCAACAATCCGTCTATGTCTTTTACTAGAGTCGTGGATAGTT
>DATGJV010000246.1:0-3617 GCA_035295005.1 Ktedonobacteraceae bacterium
TCAATTCCCACACTTCTCCGCCGAAGCGTTGTATAAACCAGCGGTCGTGTGAGATAGCGATGACGGGTCCCGGAAAGCGAATGATAGCGGTCTCAAATGCTTCCAACACATCCAGGCTAATATAGTTAGTTGGCTCGTCGAGCAGCAGTACATTCGGCCCCGCGGCCATCAAACGAGCAATTTCTAACTTGCGTCGCTGACCAACGCTCAATTGCCCCACTGTTTTATGCATATCTTCAAGGCGGAACAGGCCATAGCCGATGAGTTTTGCCACAAAATCTGCTTCATACCCTATCTGACCATAGCGATATGACTCCAAAACCGTCTTTGATAGATCGAGGCCCTCTGGTTCCTGTGGAAGATAACCGATGTGAGCGCCCGGCGTGCTATAGACTTCTCCAGTATCCGCCTGTTCGAGACCCATGATGATTTTGATTAACGTTGTTTTGCCCACACCATTTGGGCCGAAGAGAACGATGCGTGCATCAGGAGCGACGGTCATTTCTACATCAGAGAGGATACTGCGCTCGCCCCAGCGTTTGCTAATGTGCTGTATGCGTATCACTTCCCGTGATTGCATTGGCTCAACACTGAAGTGAGAGCTGACCCGTATCAGTTCGGGTGGCTTTGGGATGGGGTCCGCCTCAATGCGTTTCAGTTGTTCCTCTGCGGCACGGATATTACGCGATACGGTGCTATCTACACGTTGCGCGAAAAAGTACCTGGCGTTTTTGTCGTTATCTCGTGGGGCGCGATAGCTGTGTCCAACCTGCCGTGCGCTGACGCGAATACGTTTGCGCAGGTCTTGAATTTCTTCCTGTTGTCGCTCGTAATCCTCCTCCCATTTTGCTCGCTCGGCTGCCTTTGCCTGTACATAGGCATCATAATTGCCCTCGTAGCGTTTCAAATGATGGTCATATTCGCTAATCTCACCTATCTGGTTAACCGCTCTATTGAGAAATTGCCGGTCATGCGATACCATCAACATTGCTCCATTGTAGTGTGACAGGTAGTTCTCAAGCCAGGCCATGCTGGCAAAATCAAGATGATTGGTCGGCTCATCCAGCAACAATACGTCGGGAGAGCGCAAGAGCAATGTTGCCAGTCCAAGTCGTGCCTTCTCGCCGCCAGAGAGCGTCTGCACTTCCTGTGTGCGCGGAAGATACGCGATATGTAATCCTTCTAGAATGGTATCTATCTTATAGTCAAGCTCATAACCCCCACGATCCTGAAATTTCGTCGAAACAGTGCCATATTCTTCCAACAGCGCAGCATACTGTTCCTGGCTCGCGCCAGTCATTATCATTTCTAACTCTCGCATGCGCTTTTCCAGTTGTCGCAGGTTGCCAACCGACTCAAAAATCAGGTCGTTGATGGTGTGTCCGTAAAAATCGGGTGTTGTTTGCGGCAAATACCCAACTTCAATAGAGGGTGCATACGAATATGTGCCACTATCAGCCTCCTCCTGACCCATCAGAATTTTCAAAAGTGTGGTTTTGCCCACGCCATTTGAGCCAACAATACCCACGCGATCATTATCGTTCAATACAAACGATATATCTTGTAGGACAGTAATTGCCCCATACGATTTAGTGAGATTACGTATCGTTAAAAGCATAAACATGCCTCATTTCATTTCAAAGGCTATGCTATATGCGGTGTTCTGAGAGTGAGGTACTTTTGTAATGCAATCACGCGAAGCAACCATGTGAAATCTGCGATGAAGGAAGATGGGAACAGTGCGGTTCAACTCACATGAGTGCCTGGTGGATGGCGACACTTGTGAACACGACATACAGCAGAGAATACAATAATGCGTTGTTTATCAACAACGTGGGTTATTCTTATCTGTATGTTATGTTCAAGCGATCTTCAAGGGTGTCTCCATGAGTGTGGCTATAAGTTGTCTTGTGATAGTATACCTCAGGAGGGGACAGAAAGTCAATGAAACTAACCCCCCTTCCAATACGTGAGATTGTATGTCAGCATATCATAAAACATGCCGCAAAAACAGCAAAGCAAGGTACTGATGTTTCATCAAAATGGAGGAGATATTATGTGTTTGAGTTGTGGGTGCGGAAACCCTGATGACGATCATGGAGATTCGCGCAATCTCACATTGAACGATATTGACCAGGCCGCAATGGCGGCTGGCACAACGCGGGATAAAGTTTTACAGAATATCGCAGGTAGCGGCCAGCAAAACCAGCAGAATATGTCCAACGGCTCTCAGAATCAGCAAAATAACTCAGATCAATCGCAAAGTGGTGATCCTTCACAGAGGTTTCGCTCTGCTGAATCTCAGTATGACCAACCCGTTATGCAAACAGGGTATAGTCAGCAACAGCAATCGGGAAAGGTATTAGAGGGTGGTGATGAACAGGTTCCAGGGCAGAAGGTGCAAACACCGGGAACACAATCCGGCGGTGCCTGGTCACAGGGCGAAGATCAAACCAATTATCAGCCGCCAGACCGCGAAACGCCATCTCATTAGTAGGAGAATGGCTCAGGTAATGCCTGAGTTATGAGAGGTAGAGAGATGCAAGAACAGGCGAAAATACAGGAGATACCCGTTAAAGTCTACCGGACAGCCGACCGCTTGATGGTTGCTGCTCCGATGCCGGGATTAGAGCCTGAAGATATTCTGGTAGAGATTACGAATACCTGTCATCTTCTTTTGCGCGGGCAGATACGCGGAGTCCTCAAAGGAGATGGAGATAAAGAATTGCTGGTTGATGAGTGGAGTGTCGGTGGCTATTATCGTGATGTCGCCTTACCCAACAGCGTGGATGGCGAACATGCCAACGTGAACTATGGAAATGGCGTTATTGTAATCGCCATGCCACTTAGTGAGCGTACTATGCCAGCCAAACTCACGATGGTTACTGTCGGTCCTGCACGAGGTGAACGTACCGGCAATTCAGGGCATATATGATACTTGCTCTTGCGCGAAAATCGCCCGTGCGCCTTGACAGTACCCGCCACAATTTTGTATACTTCCATTGCAGAGAAATAATGCGATGAAGCTCGCGTAACGTCTAACACAATAGGCTAATAGCTTCTACATGTCAAACATGGCACCTTCTATGGGCATGTTTGGCGGTAGAAGTTTTTTTGTGCGCAATGTGGTGGGAATGGGCAAATGTAAGGATAAGATGTGCTATTCTATGGGCAAGCAATTCATGGTAAGGAGGTTTCAACAATGAGCTTGCTACGACAGGGAAAAGCACAGGCTTTGACAATGTATCTCGGCGAGTCCGATCAGTGGCAAGGTATGCCACTCTATGTTGCTCTGATTCAATATTTGCGCTCACAGGGCTGTGCAGGCGCGACAGTAACCCGCGCGGTCGTGGGATACGGGGCTGGTTCACGTTTGCATGAAAGTGGTGGTTTGCACTGGTCGTCTGATGCACCGGTGGTAATTCAAGTTGTTGATTCGCCAGAGCGTCTGCGGCGTTTTTTGCCCGACTTACGGGAGATGCTGAGTGGAGGGCTTATCACCTTACACGAGGTGGAAGTTCTCAAATACACACATGCGCGACCTCGAGGACTCTCGAATAAGTTGCCTGTGCGGCAGGTCATGGAGACAGATATTACAACCGTACAGACTCTGACAC
>DATGJV010000247.1:0-2305 GCA_035295005.1 Ktedonobacteraceae bacterium
GGATAACTCCGATACCTCTGAGAACGTTGCTACTGGCACCGATAGTATTAACAACCTGGACAGCAGCACTGGCACTCCCATCGCGGGTAGCAGGGTATCTCTACTATCAAATGTGGGTTTCGTTGTTTTTGACGAACTACACTACTTGAGCGATGCCGAGCGTGGGCCAGTATGGGAAGAGGCCATCATCTGTTCACCTCCACATGTCCAGCTGGTGGGTCTCTCCGCCACCGTTAGCAACGCTGGCGACCTTGCGCAATGGATTACTCGTGTTCACCAACCTATTTCTCTGGTGGTGCATGAGCAACGTGCCGTGCCACTTGAGCATTATTATTTCCTCGATAATAAGCTGCACCTGGTGCAAGATGCTGACGGCAATCGCATCGAGCGTTTTCCCAATGTTGGTGGCGAGGCGAAATTGGCACGCATGATGGGCCGCAATCGCTCTTATACGTTTAGTGATGATGAAGATGAAGACGAGGATTGGGAAGATGAGGCCTGGGAGCGGCGCAACAGGAGACGTAGAGCGCGACAACAGCCGGGCAGCGACAACGAAAGTGATGAACACACCGACTCGGAGCGCGAGAAACCGAAACCCGCCCGTCCGCCGGAGCGCAAAGCTCCAGTGTCAGGGGAGATATTGACGGTGCTACGCGAGCATGATATGTTGCCGTGCCTCTATTTCTTGCCGGGTCGGCGTGTCGTAGAAGAGGGTGCTATGAGCGCCGCTCTGCACCAGTTTACCTCGCCCGAAGAGCAAGCCTTGATTCAGGCGGAGGTGGATGTCTGGCTGCAACAATTGTCACGAGAGGATCGTAGCCTCCAGCAAGTACACGCGCTGACTGGTCTACTGCCGCGAGGACTGGCTTTCCATCATGCAGGATTGTTGCCAGGACTCAAAGTGCTGGTGGAGACGTTGTTCCAGCGTGGACATTTACGGGCCGTTTTTGCTACCGATACGCTCTCACTGGGCGTAAATATGCCCGCCCGCTCGGTGGTTGTGGGTAGTTTGAGCAAGTTTGATGGTCAGGAGATGCGTCTGCTCACTCCCAACGAGTATCGCCAGTTGACCGGGCGTGCCGGACGCCGTGGCATGGATGTACGCGGCGCGGCGATTATCCCCTATTCGCCGTGGGAGCCGTTTGAAAGCTCGTTTCAGCGTATCACGGGTGAATTGTTGCCCGTCACCAGTTCGTTTGTCATTCGCTATAATTCGGTGCTGAACCTGTGGCGTCCAGGCGATGTGCAACATCTCCGTCGTATCTGTGCATCAAGCTTACGCGAATATCAACGCTATATCCTGTGGGAGCAGCGAGAGATAGATCGCCTGGAGAAGTTGGAACTGCGCTATTCCAAAGGACGCAAGGAAAGTAAGAAGCGCAGCAAACAGATAGAGGGTGCGACTCAGGCATTAGAGCGGCGTCGCAAAGTTATAGGGTCTTATCCGCTCAGCCGTGCTGGCGCGGCGGAACTTGACGGCACCATTTTCTCATTACGTGCAATGGGCTATATTGGTCAAGATGACAAACTGACGCTCAAAGGGCGTCTGCTGCGCAGCATCTTTCACCCGTCCGGCGTGCTGATTATCGAACTTATGATGACAGGCGCACTGGATGGTCTGGCGGCGGGTGAGCTAGCCGAAGTTTGTAGCTGGTTCACGTTTGACAACGACCGTCGTTTGAATAATCGCGACCAACTGAATAATACACTCATGCGTGTGAGGCGTGAGCTATGGCGCGTTGTGCAACATGTGCGCGGCATCGAAGATCGGGCCAATATCCATATGAGTCCTGGGATCGTACCAGACTTTCACGGCATAGCCCTGGCGTGGGCGCGTGGCATGTCATTGAATGGTCTCTTGCGGCGTATTGATCTGGCCGAAGGCGATTTGCTGATGGTGCTGAATCAGACAATTGATCTGGTGCAACAGGTACAATCCGCCGTTGGTCAACTGCTTGATGCCCGCGATATCTGGGAGCAAGTTTCGCCCATCATGACAGATGGTGTTCTAAACGAACGCAATGCCGCCGCCCGTACCAGAGAACGCATTCTACAACTCCAGGCACAGCGTGAACGCCTGACAAAATTACGTCCTTTGCTTGCGCAAGCCTCACAATCCCTCCTGCGTGGCATCATCATCCAGAGCCGTACCGTACCCTCAATGGTCGCCCGTGTTGGCGATGAAGAAGTTCTTCTCGACGCCGAAGAGGACGAAGACCCTTCCGAAATACGCGGCGAGGTGTAGCCACTGTTAACCAGGAAGATCCCCTTGCGGGACGCCATCCGGGGGATGGTGTGCCTGGCT
>DATGJV010000248.1:0-3401 GCA_035295005.1 Ktedonobacteraceae bacterium
AGCAGAGGCAGGACCCAGCGGTCGCCACCGTAGTAGCCCGCGACGCGCCACGCGAGCACCAGGAATAGCGCCAGTCCACCGATAATCGGGTTGATGCTCACCGCACCTGCCAGCATGAAGTTCAGGTTCATGAACACTCCGAAGAAGGCCGCAATACCCGTCAGGATACCGAAAATCAAGCCTAGCCCCACCAGAATTTCCCCAAAGGTCACCACGTAGGAGAGTCCTGGAGCCATTGGCACGGCGATATGCTGGAGGAACCAGCTATACCAGCCCTGCACTGCCGGGTAGGGGCCGTTCGCCTGAGCAATGGCACCGTTGAGAAACCCGGTCAAGGCCGCTCCCGGATGCGACGTGAAGACCCAGGAATTGCCGGTATGATGCCCAAACGAACCTAGATCAATCGAGTAGCCCGTCAGTTTCTCCGTCCCTGCCACCAGCCATTGCCAACCGACATACACGCGCACAATGAGCCACAACCACGCCATGCGGGTGTCTGCGAAGAGAAACCGCGCCAGGGGCGGTTCGGGAACATGCGTTGCCGCTTTTGGTTGAATATTTCTTACGATACTCATAATATCCACCTCCTTGATGGATGAAATGTTTTGTACTTTTGATTGCCGTGTGAAGAAGTTCTTCACGCACCACTCTTTTCTTGTTCTGGGATAAGCATACTACGTGCGTATCACGGGCAAATCACGGAAACGCCCCTGGAAATCAACAACGCATCACAACTTCCCGTTGCCTTGTTCCCATTCACCCAACAATTCCACGTTTAACCCCAGGGAAATACCCGTTCGCGCCAACACTTGCTGGTGTACCTCGACGATCAGAGCGGCGATATCTGCGGCGCTAACTCTTCCCAGGTTGACGATATAGTTCGCGTTCTGCCTGGAAATTTGCGCATCCCCATGCCTTTTCCCTGCCAACCCTGCTTGCTCTATGAGTTTCCGCGCCTTGTGTTCAGGTGGGTCTTTGAAAATCGAGCCGAGGTGTCTTTGCTCCGGGTCTGCCAGTTTGCGGTCCCGGCTGTTTTCTTCTAGCAGGGATGCCAGCCTTTCTGGGGCTTCACGGTGTACCCGTAGCGCCACTGTGACTACCAGTTCGGCTGGCTCTATCAGGCCCCGCTCTGGAAAGACGAGATGCCGCTGCGTGTCAATATGCGTGAGGCGATGCTCTCGAAAGCGGCTATGCCGGTAGCTCAAGTCTAAATCATCATGCTGGTAGCGGCGCAACACCGTCACGGGGAACATCTGCGTTTCTGGTTGCTCACGATTACAGGCACGCGCATCCAGCACCTCGATCCACTCCAGTATCTGCCCAATTTCCTGTTTATGCGCCCCCACATTGCTGATGACTCCTGCTCCAATGGTGCCGGGAATACCTGCGGCAAATTCCAATCCACCCCAGCCGCGAGCAACAAGATGCTCCAGCAACAGTCTCCACGTCGCGCCCGCTTCGGCAATCAGCAGAGCAGTCCCGTCCCCTTGCTCTTCCAGGGAAAAATGTGGGAACGCAATACTCGCTACAACGCCGCGTACTCCTGCATCTGCGAGCAGAATATTTGATCCCGCTCCTACCACCAACAAAGGCCATCGCTCCCTGGCACACAGACCAATCAACTCGCTCAGTTCCTGCCGCGTTTCAACTGTCAACCAGATATCCGCCGGGCCTCCCACGCCGAACGAGCTATGCAGCGCCAGTGGCTCATTTACTCGTACCCGCTCCTGAAAGTGCGGATGAAGGGCTTTGTAGACGGATGGTGTCTCAAAATTCATGGCTTTCTTCCTTTCAATTGCACACACTGTCTCTGCGGAAAAGTATAGGGGTGAAACATCACAAACCCGTCACAATTCAAGGGCTATTCTCTCTCTTTCATCACAAAGTTCTCGTTTACACGCACCAGCAAGAGGAGCCAGTTCTGGCTCCTCTTGCTGGTGCGTGTAAACGAGATTACCTGCTATATACCTGCCGCCTGTTCAGGAACTTTCTGTGCAGTTGTCGTTGCCATTCGCCTTGCCATCGTGCGGTTCGCGACCATCATGGTGCGCACAAACAACCACCCGGCGACAATCAAGGCTCCGGCCAATGCTACCCACATGATGCCCAGCGCCACTGCCTGGTTCTGGTTGCTCGTAAAGATTTGCCCGAAGCCACTCAGATAGCCCTGGCTCGTCGCCTCGACCGCGAAGACCTGCGGTCCATAGTAGAGCGTGGCCCCTACTACCAGAAACACCGTTGCCAGCCTGTACGCATTCACATCATCGTCCACTCGTCGTGACAGCTTCACCGCCAGCGCCAGTAGCAACGCCAACGCTGCGAGCGGCCCCGTCAACGGTAGCGCGGAATTCACAACAATATTTGGCTCAAAGAAAATCCAGCTCAGCGCAAACGTAATCAGCATTACACCGTCGCGCATCAACAGGTAGGACATCCACCAGACATCCGCGCCCAGGCGCAGACCGCAGCGCCGTAATGTTCGCAGGACATAAGGGCGTCCCAGGTGGAGGATCAATGCCATTGTCCATAGGACGGGCAGGAAGGCCACGATGGTGCTAACCAGCCACTGTGCGCCGCCCTGGACCAGCGCCTGCGTAATCGCAGTGGCAATATCTGTCGGTTTCATGTGAAAGCTCCTCTATTTCTCGCTCTTCCGCTTCACTAACGGCGGAAAAAGTATTGTTACAACTTGCCCCGTTTGAATGACACACTCTACTCGCTTTGCAACCCTATAGGTTGACTGCACCAGCTTCTTCCGCGCCAGCACGGCCGCCAGTGAACAAAGTGTATCCCGCCACAACCGCGCCCATAATCGCCAGCAGCGCCACCGACACATAGCCCAGGCCAACAGCCCAGTTAGGGTTACTGCTCGTCACCAAGAAATTGCTGACATTGACAAATCCTCCGGTCGCGATATTGTTCGCCTGTACTCCCAGCACGTAGGGGACAAAGTAGAAGATGGCGCCCAGGCCAAGCAAGCCCGTCGTGAGCTGGAAATCGCGCAGGTCATGATCGGGATCACCCATCAATTTCACCAGCAACACCCCGAACAGCGCCCAGGCCGCCAGACCTCCCGTCAACGGCAACTGGTCCGTGACGACCACGTCCGGGAAGAAAAACATGAAGCTCATGATAACACCCGACACGATCAGCAGGTCGCGCAGTGCTACGTACACCAGCCACAACAGGTCAGCTCCCGGGCGAAGGGTAAAGCGGTCAATCATGTTGAGGATATAGGGACGCCCCAGATGCAATCCCAGAATGGCAAGCCAGACTATCGGCAATACAGCGGCCAGCGTCCCTTCCAGGAATTGTTCGCCTCCTGCATTAATGCCAGAGATGATGGCGTTTGTTAAATCTTGAACAGACATGAGCATACCTCCTTAACTATCTATCCTTTT
>DATGJV010000249.1:0-4754 GCA_035295005.1 Ktedonobacteraceae bacterium
AGAAACTGGTCGAACATCTAGGCTTTGAGAAGGTGACGGGGAAAAGAGATGCCTATCTGCTAACGGACCTGAAGAAGTCAACGCAACCCATCAGGGCATTTATTGATAAGCTAGAGCAGGAAAGCGAGCCTCTTGTACCACTGAAACGAAAGTAAAACGTCCCTGTCATCCTGTAATGCCATGCTCTGCCAGTTTTTGCCCGGTGCGTTGCACGGCTAAAGAGACAGATGGCAAAGACAGATACATAGCTTTTGTAACAATATCCATTTCACCATAGCGATGACGTATTTCGTTGGTACGCTCCTGTAACGAGATCCGCAATCCTGTTGGACCAGTGATTTGATCGCAGTAGGTAAGCGCGTCGGCAACGGCTGACTGCTCGTGCGGAAATGCCTGTAATTCTGTGGCATAGCCGCGCAATTGTGCCTCGAAACGTGCCTCCGAGTGATGCGCGACAAGGGAGGCCAGCCGCATGTTACCCGGAGAGGAAAGGATGAAACGTGCGCCATCGAGCGGGTGAAAGTTGGTTTGTTGGAGTTGCGGGGCGTAACCAATGTCATGCAAATAGGCGGCGGCTATGAGATAAGCATAATCCTCTTCATCAAATATTTTACCTACTCGGCGTGCAGTTTTTACAACGCCCTGGACGTGTAACCATCTGTTTCCCTGTGGTTTTAACAATATCGAGGCTTGTTCGGCGGCCCAGCTTACCATCTCCGTATAGATTTCCGTACTCATCCTCCTGGTGTATTCATGTTGTTTAGAGTATACCAAAAATGGTAGGACACCTGAACCACGTTTGGGCATCTCTGGAGGACGTTTGAAATGCTCTGAAAACGTCCTTTGCCCCTTATGAATAGAATAGAATACAACCATCAGACACAAAAAGTGCAACTTTGCCAACATTTTCACGTAATAACTGCAAAGCCGGGAGGGTTATCACCTGGTAAAAAGTTTCTTTGCGATCTGGAGGAAACATCCATGGATTTCTTGAAATTACTCACCGACAACTTCTGGGCGAGCGTCGTGCTAATGATTTTTATTCTTGCCTTTTGTTTTGGTTTTTTTGGTCTGGTGCTGGAGGCATATAAAACCCGCAACAAAGACAGGCAGAAGAGGATGGAACTGCGCAACGAGGAGCTGCGTTTACAGATCATGCTGGAACAGCAGAAAAACGAGCATCTGGCTGATTCACCACTGACAAATCATTCCATGCCCAAAGAGCCATCCTGGGAGGAACAGTCCCAGATCAATTATGACATGGGATACCAGCAAAGAGGGTAAAGCTCCCGTCCAGGAACCTTCTCGATCATACTCTTCTACTATGTATGCGGAAACTGGGCCTGACACCCGATGGATGTCAGGCCCAGTTTCCGCATAAACTCTTGCTGCATCCTGAGCAGCTACCTCTAGCTTACGTCCTTGCTTTCGAGCTTGAAGTACAACTGCAATAAATCGCTGCCTTTGCCCTCAAGACCTCGCTGTGTGAGGTCCCACGAAGGGACAGCCATGCAATTATCGTCTGTCGGTTTGGCAACGAGAGGAAGACCGGCGGTATTCAGTTTGACAGAAACATGACCTACCTGACCTACCTGGCCTATACTATACCCGGCTGGGACGGGTTGTCCCGATCCTGGGGCAGCTTGCGTATGCATCACTGTAAAGTATCCAACAACGGCAGCAAGTATTAGCACCGCAAGCAGGACGACTATGCTCAGCACTAAAACACGACGGGAAATGGGCATTATTGTTCTCCTGACAGGGGTCTGGCTCCCCTTCTAACAAAGAATTGTGGACGAGGTGGGTACTGTACCCGCATATTATTACGCATCAGGTTACAAATAACTGCTTTGCTCTCTACAGCCACCATAGAAAGGCCGGGGTACGACATTGAGAGGTATCGTACCCCGGCCTTTCTATGGTGGTCTTATCGACCTGATTGCAGAAGTTAAATCCCCGGCCCCGAAGTCTGGGTCGCGATAGAGGTATGATCGCAACTGCTTGTGTTCGATGTCGAACTGGTACAGCCAGAGGCGGCGGGATCGTTGGGGTCGTTGATGTACTGGTCATCGCTGTAGACAATCGAGGCCATGCCCGTTCCTGGATTCGCCGCGATGCCGAAGTCGTCGTAGAGGTCGCGATTGCCGGTACAGCTGACGCCGCTTTCACAGACACCGCCGTAGTGGTTGATCGGTGTCGCCTGTACCTGCGTGAAGGTGCTGCCAGGGGTCGTCGCGCTCAGGTTTTGCGCGAAGAAGACGTACCAGGCCGCGCTCATCGGATAATTGTCAGGCGGGTTCACACCGTCATAGTAGGAGGTGCCGTACCAGACGATATCAAGGTGTCCGGCGTTGTTGGCGACGCTCCACGGCATGATGGCCGTGGCGGACGCGGGAGCAGCGTTGACCTGAACGGGCGCGGACCACGTTGTGCCATGATTGGTCGAATAGCTATAGAACAGGTTGTGGTTGTCTGAGTACACGGAGTAGACATTACCGGCCTTATCCAAGCTAACATTGACGAACTGGTGTCCGTAGTTGACAGTAGTATCGGGATTGGCATACACGACATTATCGGTGAACGTCTTGCCGCCGTCGGTTGAGACAGCCATGTAGACGACGTGCGTGCCACAGGTCGTGCAGCTTATCTCGTTGGCATTAGCAATACCGCTAAAGGTCTGGTACACATAGTGATTCTTCGGGTCAATCATCAGGTTCCCGATCTCGTTATTATCGGTGAGGAAAAGATGATTGGTATCAAAGGCTTGACCCACCTGCGTGAAGGTCTTGCCGGCATCGGCGCTACAATTGACGATAATGTTGTCTGTGGCGATATCATGGTAGGAGATGCAGACCTTGTTTGCGCCGTCAGCAGCAATCCACTCGCGGTCATCGCCGGAGATGGTGGCCCCAATGGGATTTAATGAGAAGGTCTTGCCGCCGTCTTTGGAGGTGCTGATATCCACATTGGCCCCGCTCAAACTGGCAACGTAGACGTTATATTGTCCAGCCGAGTTTTTCATTGGAGCAACCGCCAGATCGGTATCGCCACCACCCGGCGCGAAAGGCGAACCATGCGAAACGGAGTCAGGAGACTGGAGGGCGGTATAGTGCAAGCCATTGGCCGTTCCCTTCCAGGCAAGCGTACCAGCCCCTAACCCATTTTCCGAGCTAGCATAGAAATGCCCCGCTTTATCGGCGCGGATAGCTGGTTCAGCGGCGGTATTCGTACAGGTACCGCTTGTGTTCGGGCATACAACCCCGGTGGTACTGGATAGTTCATACGTGCTAAAAGCAAAACCACTGGCGCTTACTGTTGATGCGGATGAAACTATCCACACACTCACTAAGATGAGAGAAATAGCCAGCCCGGATAAGCCGGATAACGTTCGACGCAAAGATGTACGTAGCATGTCGGCTCCATTGCCTTTCTGCCTTGACAGGCACATGTAGAAAGATTGAATAGTAAGTATTCAGCGAATACTAGTGCTATTCTTCTTTCTGTTCAGCAAAACTTCTTACTCAAGGACACGTTACGTATCTGCCTAACGTATACTGGATAAACCATAAAAGTGGATAGGCATAGAACGAAGGCGCTCTATGCCTATCCACTTTTATGGTTTTCCTATCTATCTATCTATCAAACGAAAACCTGGCTCATTTTCAGCTGCATTACCATGTTGTTGCACCAGCCACCAGTTTTGTGGGTGCGTTGAGGCGGTTGAAGAGGTTGGTGGTGGCAATCATGAGGAGCAGGGCGGCGAGACCTTTCTCGTCATAATGGCGGGCGGCCTCGTCCCAGATGTCGTCGGGGACGGGGTCGGTGCGGTCGGCAAGGCGGGTGACGGCCTCGGCGAGGGCGAGGGCGGCACGTTCGGCGTCGGTGAAGTAGGGTGCTTCGCGCCAGGCGGCGACGGCGAAGAGACGCTCGTCGGTTTCACCGGCCTTTTTGGCGGTACGTGCGCCTGAGTCCACGCAGAAGCTACAGCCATTAATCTGGCTCGCACGCAGGTGGACAAGCTCAAGCGTCTTGCGCGGCACTCCGCCCTGGTGCGTGGCTTTGAGCAGGGACTGTATGCCCTGTCCGGCTTCAGGAAGGACTATTGCGGGATTACTCATTCGTGCTTGCATGTTTACTTTCCTCCACAGGTTTTTCAATATCTTTACAGAACCGGGATGTTCAGTATACCGGTTTCATTCGTGACGAACCATCCACTAACTGTTGCACAGGTCAGGTTTCGCCCGTCACTTCTATGACGGAACGCAGCGAGAGAATGTGACCGGACAAGGGATTGTCACATTCGTCGGGTTTCGTTCGTCTCTCTTATAGGAAAGCAACATGAACACGAAGGAACAGAAGCGATGGACGAACACGAGTGGCTGACAGAACAGTTTGAGGCGAACAGGAGCCATTTACAGGCGGTGGCCTATCGGATGCTGGGCTCGCTCGCTGAGGCGGACGATGCCGTGCAGGAGTCGTGGCTGCGGCTCAGTCGCTCCGACACAAGCGAGGTTGAGAATCTAGGAGGGTGGCTGACAACGGTGGTGGCACGGATATGCCTGGACATGCTGCGTTCGCGCACCTCGCGTCGCGAGGAGTCGCTGGAAGCGTCCGTGGCTGAGCAAGGCACGAGCCCTGAAGGCGGGGTAGACCCGGAGCAAGAAGCGATCCTGGCCGACTCGGTTGGCCTCGCGTTGCTCGTGGTTCTCGACACGTTGAATCCCGCCGAGCGGCTTGCATTCGTGCTGCACGAC
>DATGJV010000250.1:0-2198 GCA_035295005.1 Ktedonobacteraceae bacterium
CGGAGAAGACTTCACGCACTTTGCCCATGCCAACGCGGTGGGCAATTTTGCCATCGTTATCATATACCGCCATCCCCGCGCTCTCCTGACCTCTATGTTGCAAGGATGTCAATGCCAGCGTCAGGTAACGTCGTATATCAATGCTCTCGTTATTTGCCTTCGCATAAATGCCAACAACGCCGCAAGCGTCGTGCAGCCGCTCCATGCTCGTCTCCTTATCGTATTATTGCCTGTGTGGACGCGATACATTGGGCGCGATAAATCGAGCCCCTACAGTCCCTGGGCGCGATAAATCGGGCCCCTACAGGGATAATTTCAGCTTTCCGGTTAATTTTGCTACCAGGGCGTAGCGGTCGGCAATTTCTTGCATGTCCTGCTCGTTTACTGATGGCAAGTTGCGATACACTTGCTTATCCAGCATCTGCTGTTTGTCGCCTCCGGGCCAGAGTCGCCAGCTATCGTTATCAATCACGTCGGCAACCAGCAGGTTTCCCTGTTTGTCGCGTCCAAACTCAATTTTCAAATCAACCAGGGTGATATTCAACATTGCCCACGCATGTTCTAATGTTATGAAGACACGCCGCCCCTGGTCAGCCATCCAACCTACCTCCGTTGCCGTTGCCAGTCCTCGCTGTACAATGGCCTCCGCTGTGATTTGCGGGTCGTGGTTCGCATCATCCTTGAGGAACGTCTCGACTAACACAGGATCAAAGCGCGTGCCTTCGCTCACATCTGGATGTCTTTTGAGATAGGAACCTGTCGCGAGACGCCGCTGCACCTGTTCGATGGGTATCATCGTACAGCGCCGTACCAGTAACGTCGTATCGTTGACACGCTTGACAAAGGCGGTGTCAAGATTTTCTTCGTTCAACAGATGCATCACATTTGCCGTCGTAATGGTACTCCAGCGTGACTTACCAGCCAGTTCGTTACGCCGTGTGCCATCACCCGCCGTAATCTGGTCTTTGCTCACCATATACGCCAGCGTATCATCACCGTGATACGCATACAATTTTTTCGTTTTGCCCTCAGCTAATAATGGGCCAAATTCGGGTTGTTCTATCATGATGGTTTGCTTGTTCCTTATAACCGTACAACGACGCCTTCGCCTTCTGTGATGTACCCGACGGAAACGAGTTCGGGCAGAACGCAGCGTGCCTCTAATGCGCCTTTGGGCGACAGCACCAGCACCATGCCCACTCCCATATTAAACGTCTGGTACATCTCTTCACCGCTCACCTGTCCCAGGCGAGCTAGCAGCCGGAAGAGCGGTGGTACCCTCCACTTTTTCGTCTCAATTACCGCCTGCATCCCTGATGGCAAGATACGCGACACGTTGCCCGCGAAACCGCCGCCCGTAATATGGGCCATGCCCTTGATGAAGCGCCCTCTGTCGCCGACATATGCGCGAATACGCTCTATTTCACGCAGGTAGCAGCGATGCGGGCGCAACAGCGCATCCGCTAGCGGTTCTCCCAGTTCGGGAAACACGGTATCGAGCGGATAGGGAGCAAAAATACGCCGCGCCAGCGAATAGCCATTGGTATGCAGCCCATTTGATGGCAAACCCAGCAATACATCCCCTGCTTGAATAGCCTCGTGGTCTACCATCTCATCCTGCTCAACCACTCCCACAATGGTACCCGCCAGATCAAATGCCGATGGCAGATACACATCCGGCATCTCGGCGGTCTCTCCTCCCAGTAATGCGCAACCTACCTCCGCGCACGCCTCCGCGATACCTCGTACAATCGTCGCCGCCTTCACTGGATTGAGCCTGCCCATCGCCAGGTAATCCATGAAAAATAACGGCTTCGCACCCTGCGTTAGCAGATCGTTCACCGAATGATTTACCAGGTCATAGCCAATCGTGTCATACCGTCTCGCCTGCTCGGCCAGCAGCGTCTTTGTTCCCACGCCATCGGTGGAGGCTACCAGCGCCGGACGACGCATCTGTTGTAGTAATCGTGCGTCCAACACACCTGCGAATGCACCCATACCGGCCAGCACCTCCTGACCTTGCACCGAACTCACGGCCACCTTCATCAGCTTTTTCGCCGTCTCCGCCGCCGAAATACTCACTCCACTTGCCGCATAAGATGCCTTTGTCGCCATAGCATGAGCGTGTGCCTGTTCTGGCTGTCCAGCGAGAATAGTTTGCTTACTGTGTCCAGTTTGTACTGCATCCTCGTGCATAG
>DATGJV010000251.1:0-4202 GCA_035295005.1 Ktedonobacteraceae bacterium
TTGGGTGTACTCCAATCCCCTCAGCCACTACCAACAGTCTCCCAGACTGTTGGAAACGAAGACAGACATAGGTGCAAGCTCTGCTTGTAGCAGGAAATGGCTCTCTTCTGGCACTTTTCGGGTATACCAGTAAGCCCTGAGGCTCAGCGTTCATAAATTGACAATAGATGAGCCATATCCTATACTAGTAATAGATTTTATACGTGCGGAAACGTAGAGCGTACACCACAAAATGCCCATCTGGAAAATGAAAGACCGGAACCCTTCAACGTGAGAAGAAAGGCAGAGAAACGATGCAGGCACCACAATTGCCCAACGAAAGTATTATGCGCGGTCACTCCCATGTGATCTCCTGTGAAGTAGGGAAACCAGCACCATCTATTCCTCAATTACTCCTCGCTCGCATTGAGGAACATGTGACAGATGCCGGTTTGGAAGCGAAACAGATCACAAAAGGAGCTATACGCCTCCTCATTCACACGCTCCCAGAACCCATGCAAGCCCATCCGCTTGTCACGCTGTCACGACAGCAGCTTGTCACAAAGGCCATCTATAATCTCCTCTGGTCATATACAGATCGCGTACTCCAGAGCAACATTACTGCTTTAGAAGATAATATTATAGATAGTGTCGTCCAGACCCTTCACATCGAACACAGAGATGGGGAAGCAAATAAACTTACCCTCAGTAACAGCTTTCATCATCTCATAGGCCCCTATATGAACCAGCACACACTACAAACAAATCTCTTTTTTAGCCAGGTCCAGGTCCCTCCTCCTCCGGCAAACAATCCGCTCGCGCCATTGCCCCTGGATGGACATCTCATCAGGGCTCTCCGTCAGCGGATTGAGCAGGAGAATGAGACCAGCATCAGCAAACTCGCCGGGTTGTCCCTGAAGGACTTTAAGGACCAACTCACAGGCAATGTCATGACGCTGCTGATCATTGATGGGAGAAACGCCGAAGCAGTTGAGGTCGCGACTCGCACAGATGTTGACACCATCCTTGATCCTTTCGTCGCTCAAGCAGAGCTGGCACTTTATACCAGCACAGATGCGCTCCCCCAGGAAATCCGCACCCTGATCCAACAGGCTGCCGCACAGAACCCGGCCCACAATGATCTGCTCGTCATGGCTGCCCAGAACTTCCTTGCCAGCGAACACCGTCTACCGCTCCATCAATTCACCTCACAGGAAACACTGGCACTGATTCAGGCTCTGGAACAGATGCCAGTTGTCCAGGCAATGTATCATGAAACGGTGGGGCAACTTCCCGGTGTTTCCGGTGTGCATCTCAAGTCGTTGAATGTCCTCCCTGAAGCGCAGCAGCAAGCACACTTCCAGGAGCATATGGCGCAATTTGGGGACCAGGTGACCATTGGATTAAGCTGTTATTCCGTCCTGGTGGAGCAGAACCGCCGTCCACCAGAGCAACACATAGCCCAGATTGAAGTCTGTCCCGACGAGGTAAAAAAAAGGCTCATTGGTTCAAATTACATTAAATCCTTCCGCGCTAACTCAGCGCGAGTGGCAAATAAAGTGCGACTCTCGGTGCAGGATACAATGCCCATTGTGGTTCATGAATTAGGGCATCAGGTCGAGTTCTATCTTCCTCTTGTCGAGTGGATGAATATCCAACAGATCCTGCATGACCGCTGCAAGACACACTTTTTGATCGACATTTATGGCAATGGTGAAGAGACAGCATTTGATGCTCCCATGCAGGGTTTCACAGCCATCTGGCAGGGGGCCAATAGCAAGTATGGAGCCAAAGTCTACGCTGATGGAGATACAGAAGTCCTGTCTACGTCGATACAGTGTTTCTGTACACCTAAGGAGGCTCAACTGCTGATTCGCAACGATCCCCTGCTGGCGGCAACGATTCTGCGGGCTATCCGTCCACAGGATGTTGCCAACCATCTCCCGGCTCCTCTCCTTCTGCTGTTGCCACATGGATAAAGCATTAGCTTAGTGGAGACCATTCCAAAACGGGGGCAAACAATTGCCTGGTACACATGACATACATCTGCCGTTTGAACGAGCCAAAAGTCAGTTGGCCTTGACACTCACGAAACGACGACACGGAATCTGGTCATTATCTGGTCATTGATACGGATAAGACCACGATTTGTTCTTCTGTGACGGGATACATGGCCGAATTTTGGCTCGTCTTCTCTCAGGTCTCAGAGCAGCATTTCAGTTCTTCACAGACTCTCGTACATCCTGTCGGCTCTTTGTCATAAGGACGTGCTTCAAGTGTCGAGAAAGAGCAGAGAGGGTGTGAACTCCTTTCCTCGGATACTGCCCCCTTTTCACACTCGCTTTTTATATACCCTCATCGCAAAGATGTAGGCCACAACCAGAATGCCGACGCACCATGCAAGAGCAACCCATATATCCTGAGACACTGGCTGTCCAGACAGTAACGCACGGATGGTTTCCACTATCGCAGTCACTGGCTGGTTTTCGGCAAAGGCCCTGACTACCGGCGGCATGGACCTGGTTGGCACAAACGCCGAGCTGATAAAGGGCAGGAATATAATCGGATACGAAAATGCGGCTGCGCCGTCTGTCGTTTTTGCGGTTAGTCCGGCAATCACCGCAACCCAGGTTAAAGCCAGCGTAAACAACGCGAGGATGCCGGCGACGGCCAGCCATGACAGGATGCCCGCCGATGAACGAAAGCCCATAATCAACGCGACGAGAATGATGACCACCACCGAAATCGCGTTGGAGACCAGCGAGGTCAGGACGTGTCCCCACAGCAGGGTGGAAGGGGCAATCGGCATGGAGCGAAAACGCTCAATGATCCCCCGTTGCACATCGGTAAACAAACGATAAGCCGTATAGGATATCCCGCTCGCAATCGCAATCAGTAAGATCCCAGGTAACAAGTAATTCACATAATTCGCTGTCCCGGTTTGAATTGCGCCACCAAACACATACACGAACAGCAACATCATCGCAATAGGCATGATCGTGACCGTGATGATGGTGTCCATACTGCGGAAGATATGGCGCATGGAACGACCAAGCATCACACTCATATCACTGAAAAAGTGGTTCTGTATCGTTTCCCGTTTCTGTATCGTTCCCTGTTTCTGTGTCATTTCCATTTATTGTTCCTCCTTTTTGCCAATGATGGCAAGAAAGATCTCCTCCAATGTTGGTTGTTTTTCCACATACTCCACCTGTGCAGGTGGGAACCGCTTTTTGAGCTCCACAAGCGTGCCGCTGGCGATAATCTTTCCCTCATGGAGAATGGCAATGTGATCGGCAAGCTGTTCAGCCTCATCCAGGTACTGCGTGGTCAAGAATACTGTTATGCCACCATCAGCAAGCTCCTTTACAGCCTTCCACGCCTCGATGCGTCCCTCGGGGTCAAGCCCGGTGGTCGGCTCGTCAAGGAAAATGATCTGCGGTTTTCCCACCAGGCTCATGGCGAGGTCAAGCCTGCGGCGCATACCGCCTGAATACGTAGACACCCTGCGGTTTGCGGCATCGGTTAAACCGAAGCGTGTCAGCAAATCGTCCGCAACCTGGCGCGGTTGTTTGACGTGTCGGAGCCTGGCGATCATGATCAGATTTTCTTGCCCGGTCAAAATCTCATCCACGGCAGCAGATTGCCCTGTCAGACTGAGGGATTGCCGCACGTGGGCTGGCCTGGACGCCACATCAAAGCCATTGACGATAGCAGTTCCGCCGTCCTGTTTGAGCAGCGTGGTGAGGATTTTGATCAGCGTCGTCTTGCCCGCGCCGTTGGAGCCAAGCAGGGCAAAAATGCTGCCCTGCTCCACGGTGAAATTCACGCCTTTTAAGACATTGAGCTTCTTGTATGATTTTTGTAAATCTTTTACCTGAATTGAAATGTTTTGCACAGTATTCTCCTCATGATAGAATAGTAGCCTTCGAGACATCAGCTCCCACGCCCTTGAGCGCGGCATACGTTAACTTATCCATCATCGCGCCGTCAAAGTGAATGGATTGTATGGCACGCCTCATAGACCAGAGACCCACCGGGCGGAAAGACACCTTTTTGAGGGTCGCGCCCTGAAACGAAACATCCTTCAGTGACGGCAGGTCAAACGTGACGCCGACAAAGGTCTGTCCATCAAGTCGCAGTCCGCGCAGGTCGGAATAGTGGAAGTCCACGCCGAGAAAGGTACAGCGTTCAAAGGTCGTTTTTCGCAGGTCGGTATAGTT
>DATGJV010000252.1:0-5682 GCA_035295005.1 Ktedonobacteraceae bacterium
GCCGCCGCCGCTCTGGGAGCATGTCGAGCAGCCTGCCCGCAACGTCCGAGATCCACGCCACCATCACGTTGGTGTAAGCGTTGTTGCGCAGACCGGGCTCATCGGAGTCTGGGTATTTCTCGTGGAACTCGTCCGGGCCCATGACGCCGTGGATCTCGTAGCGGCCACGTTGCGGGTTGAAGTGAGCGATGCTGGACCAGAAACGGGCGATCTCCATCATCATCTCGGTACCCGGCCCGAGCAGGAAGTCGGTATCTCCCGTGGCCTGGATGTAGTGCCAGATATTGTAGAAGATGGCCGCGCTCACGTGCCTCTGGTTCCGGCTCAGGTCCGGATCCCACAACCCGGAGCGTGGGTTGAGATGCACGACCTGGGTCTCTTCCTTGCCGTCGCTGCCACTCTGCCAGGGGTACATCGCACCCCGGTAGCCAGCGTCGCGAGCCTGCGCTCGGGCCTCGTCGAGCCTACGGTACCGGTACATCAGGAGGCCCCGCGTAATCTTCGGCAACCGGAAGTTCAGGAAGGGATAGACGTAGAGTTCGTCCCAGAAGATGTGGCCGCGATAAGCTTCCCCGTTGAGGCCGCGTGCGGGAACCCCGGCGTCCAGGTCAGCCGTGTGGGGGGAGCAGGTCTGCAGAACGTGGGAGGCGTGGAAGCGCAGCAGGAACTGAACACGGTCGTCGTTGGGCACCCGGATGTCGCAGTCGTCCCAAAGCTCGTTCCACGCACGCTGGTGCCGGTCGAAGGCCTCATCGAAGGTGCCGAACCGCCCAACCGCCTTCTCAGCGTTGCCCAGGGGTTCGTTGATCGCCTGGTCGTGAGAGGTGTAGAACGAGACCAGCTTCTCGACACGGACCGGTTGTCCTTGCTGGAGGTCGAAGCCCAGCGTCTGCTGAGCATAGTCCTCCATCTGATAGAGTCCGCGCTCGGCCTCCAGTTCACCCGAGTCTCCGTACACCCGCGTCCGTACTGCCTCGGCCACGTAGATGCGGGACTGACGAGTCTGCGCTATCAGGGAGATGGTGTCCGGACACGGGGTCCGGCTCGTCACCGGATGCACGTGGCGTCCCTCGAGTTCCCGGTAGCGGGTGACACCCTGGTTCATGACACGTGCGTCAAGTGCCGTGATAACCTCCACCGGGCCAGACCAGTTCTCGGCTATGATGGTCCACTCCAGGGCCGCCTGGTGCATGTCGGCCATGCTGACGAATCGCTTGCTGGAAAGCGTCGTCTCGCGACCCCGGCGGTCACTGAAGCGAAGCCTGCGTATCACTGTCGCGTTGCGGAAGTTCACCTCGTGCCGGTAGCTCAGCAGCTCTACGTTCTTCAAGGTGATCGGCTCGTCGCCGCCGATGCGGAGCTTGAGTACGAGCCAGTTGGGAAGGTTGACCAGGTCCTCGTTGAGTACCGGGCGACCGCCCATGATGGTGGTCTCCCGGCTATAGCAGCCATGTGCGTAGGTGCCCGGATAGTGGACGTCGTCCACGTCTGCCCACTCGGCACTGCCACGCGTGCAAAAATAGCCATTGCCGGTCGAGGTCAACACCTCCCGTAGCCTCTCCTGCTCGGGTTCGAAGGAGTCGTAGGCGAGCGTCCAATCCTTCGAGTTGGGCTCAGATATCCCGTCGGGCGGCGTTGGCTTCCCCTGCGCGGAGTACAGGGCGGCGAGCCTGTTGAGGAACTCCTCCACCTCCCCAATCGTGTTCAGCACGTAGTCCGCGGCGGTGGTGCGACCAACGGTCTCAGGGTCGTCGGCATTTCCCACCAAAATGCCGATGCCGTGCCCCACCAGGGCTCGGAAGGCGTCCTCGTCAGTGATGTCGTCGCCCAGATAGACAGGAACCACGTCGTCTCGGTCCAGGTCCAGTGCCTTGAGCAGGTAGAGTACCGCCTTGCCCTTGTCCCAGTCCAGCTTCGGCTGGATCTCAAAGACCATCTTGCCCGGCGTGACCTTGAGCTCCTGCGGGTGCTCGCTGAGGATGGCGTCAACGATCTCCTTGACGCGAGGTCGCTGCGCTTCGGGTACCAGGCGGAAATGAGCGGCCACCGAACTCTGCTTGGTCTCGACCAGGGATCCAGGGATGTCAGCCAGCTCGGCACGTAGCCGAGCCTCCACCTCTCGCAGGAGACCCTCGAATGACGCGCCCTCTTCACGCTGTATGGACCCTCCGGTCGGGCTCCAGATATCGAAACCGTGGTCGCCAGCCACGATCAGGTTGTCGAGGCCCATGAGCTTCTGCACGACCTCGCGGTCGCGACCGCTAACCACAACAACAGAGACCCGTTCGGCCAGCCTCCGCACAGCCTCACGCATGCTGTCCGAGATCATGGCGTCCTGCGGTCGGTCGCGGATCGGAGTCAGAGTCCCATCGTAGTCAAGGAACACGGCAGGCTGCTTGCCAACGAAACGCTGCGCCAGTACCGCGCCCTCACCGAGCGCGTGCGGTAGGTCGCCTATCTGCCTTCTCATAGTTACACCCCTGCCTTTGTGAGTCGCCTCCGCCAGATGCCCTTGCCGCCTGCCTGAAGCCGAACGTTCGTCCGTTCCAGCCGACCCTCGCTCAGAACGTTCGCCGTACACATCAGCATAAGCGGGCTGGGATTTCACTCCATCCGCTGGCGGTAAGTACTATACATGATAGGTTGATATGTTACTAAAAATAGTATAGTGAAGAGTATGAATACCTGTCAAGCAAGGTAAAACTGAAATCCACTCATAAATCATACGCTCGCCCTCGCTTACCCACTGCTTCGTTGCCTGACTCAAGAGGGCATCATGTGCAAAGATGTAGCGTTCCCCTTTTTTCGTTTTCTATAGTCATGTGGAGTCACATGCTCCAGCTTCTGAAACACTTTTGAGAAATAATTGGGGTCGCTATAGCCGACGCTCGAAGCAATTTCCGTGACAGATTCGTTGCTGTAATCCAACATATATTTGGCTTCCTCAATTCTGAGCGTATTGATATATGCGGTGATGGTCATCCCCAGTTCCCTTTTAAAGGTGCGGGAGAGATAGGACGGATGAACCCCAAGCGTCTCAGCAATTCGGTTCAAGCTTAAAGGCTGATCGATATTGAAACGGATAGAGGTGACCGCTTCCCCAACTAGTGAAGAGAGTGTGGCTACCGACAAATCTCTCACCAGGGTGCAGTAGGCTTGAAGCATCTCTTCATAGAGGGATACTAACTCGGCTATGCTCTGTGCTTGTTCTATCTGGATAGCAAATTTCCCCGAGATGCTATCCAGATAGAGGGGATGAACCCCTCCGCTTTCCGCTGCTTTCCTACATAACGAATTTGCAGTAAAAGAAAGATTTTTTATCGACCGTACGGGTGAATTAGGATGGCGGTAAGGCCAGGAGAACTTCTTTCCCTCCTCCATCGCCGTTTTCAACATGTGAGGGTTCCCTCTGGCAATGGCATGCAACAGCTTGTTCTCGCTTGCATATCTTCTCTCAATCAGTTCCCGATCTTGCTTCAGATCATCGTTGAAGTTCACAGCAGTGCCTTCGGAGGGAGGCAGTGCGATTTCAATCTGTTGAGGTTGTATCATTCCTGGTGTAAACACATTGATGAGTAAATAGCTGATGGCATGCTGTTTCGCTTCATCTACCATCGTCAACGTGTTATAGCATTGGTGCAGTTGTCGCTGCATGACAAGGGGTAATCGTTCTTTGTGGATTATTTCACTTATCAGTTGCGGGGGATAGGCTTTACTGATACAGGGACCTACCACGATACTACCCCGATATTCCGCTCCATCCCATATACCTGCCGCCAGAAACTCAAGCTGAATGGAGTCGCGAAACACATACACGCAGTCTTTCGCAAGGGGCTGCTGAAGGACGTGGACCAGAGCTGCATGTTTATAACGCTCAAGCAGGGTGGGCAGATCATAGGAGGCGTAATGGATCTGTGAAACCCTCTCGTGATCAAACAATTGCACTTCGAGATTCGTGAGGATCGAAATGAGTTGACATCCTGATCTGTACTGCTCATAAGCGGCTTGCATCGTTGTCCTCCTAATTGGTCAAAAATATCCCTTTATTAGTCAGAATTATACGAGAAATAGGCATATTGAGCAAGGTATACTATTCCAAGAAGATATGTTCAGATATTTCGAACCTTTCATCACGTTGGAGCGCAAACATTCCGACTTCTGCACGAAACACTCGCTCATAGAGGGCACTGCTTCCCAACGGCCTGGGAAATGAGCTTACCGTGAGTTTTTAACGTACTTTGTAACGCTCCCCACTTACAATGTAAAGTAGCTCGGACAACGAATGTCATTGATTACGCAGAAGAAGGTTTCGGCAGCGCAAACGTTCCGGCTTCCGCACGAAACACCCGCTTGTGGAGGGCAATGCTTCCGAACTACCTGGAAAATGAGCTTACCGTGAGACTTTTCAGGTAGAAGAACATGGAAGCGACGGCAACTAAACCAAACACCTTTGTAGTAGTAGTTTAGGAAGTTTTTTGATATCTAAGGAAGATATTTGAAACGAAAGGAGCCCTTTCCCATGGAAGATATTCAAGCCGTTGAACTGGCATTGTCCGCCGAACCATCTCCCGATCTGCCAGAAGCACTACAAGCCCCGACACGGCAGGTAGGCCGTGGCTTCATGTTCGCCCTTACTGCCTCGGCCATCTCTCTCTATATCCTCTACGCCGGTATCGGGGCCTTGTTGTTGCCCTTCCAGATTGGCCTGCTTGCCCCTGGGAGCAAAGTTGCGATCCTCAGTTTTTTCACGAGCATCACAGTCCTGATCGCGCTGTTTGCCAATCCCCTTGCCGGTGCCTTCAGTGACCGCACAACCTCGCGCTTTGGACGCAGGCGTCCGTGGATATTCGTAGGTGGCCTGCTAACGGTGGTCGGCCTGCTCTTTATGTGGCGAGCGACGAGTATCCCGCTCTTGTTCATTGGCTATTGTTTGGTCGAGCTCTTCTCCAACATCGCCCTGGCGACGCTCGTCGCGACGATCCCCGATCAGGTGCCGGAGAATCAGCGTGGCACGGTTTCCGGCATCTTCGGGCTTGCCACCGGCCTGGGAGGCATCCTGGGCGCGATTCTGGCCGGCCAGATCTTCAAGAGCGCGCCGACGAACGCCTACGTGGTCATGTTCCTGATCGTGCTCGTGACCACCATTCCGTTCGCGCTGTTCCTGCACGACAAGGTCCTCCCGAAAGGCTACATGCCTGCTTTCCATCTCGGGACTTTTCTCAAGAATTTCTGGATTAATCCCCGGAAGTACCCGGATTTCGGCTGGGCATGGCTGACCCGTTTCGTCCCGTTTGTCGGATATTTTCTGGGGATCACATATATCTTCTATTACCTGGAGGATGTCGTGAAATATCCGGCTGCGCTACAAGGGGCATCGACGTTCAGCATCATCGCAGCGGTCGTGTCGCTGCTTTCCACAGTCCTGGGCGGCTTCCTCTCTGATCGCCTGAAGCGGCGCAAGCTCTTTGTGATCGCCGGGATGTGCATTATGGCCATCTCCTTTCTCCTGCTCGCCCTCTTCCAGAGCTGGATCGCCGTACTGGTCGCTGCCGCCGTGCTGGGATTTGGCCTGGGAGCCTACTTGGCCGTTGATGTCGCGATCGTCACGCTGGTGTTGCCCTCGGCAAAGAACCGGGCCAAGGATATGGGCATCATCAATATCGCCAACACGCTGCCCCACTC
>DATGJV010000253.1:0-2479 GCA_035295005.1 Ktedonobacteraceae bacterium
GAGCTGGCACGCACGAGCCGCTGTTTTCTCCTGGCTGGTCTCGGCAAAATTGAGGATATCCTTTGGCAATTGGTTAAGGACGAACTGATCATTCAAGGCGCAAGAAATTGCGCCTTTTATGGTTTTGGCTATTTGAGAAGACGATGTACTCTGCATATTATTCGCGGGATACCTCCCTTCCCACTCCAGACGACCAATCTTTTAGCGGGATGCGGCCAAACATTCTGACAAATGACAATAGACAGGGAAGGCAAGGAGCCAGCGGCGCTGGCTCCTTGCCTTCCCTGTCTATGCGGATTGCATCGTAGCCTTATTAACGCCGTCGGCGGCGTAGTAGCAGGAAGCCTGCCAGTAAACCAACACCGATTCCAATAAGCAGTGTGCGCTGTCGTTTTTGTGCTGCCTCAATGTCCCGTACAGGCACGTTATAGAGGCCGCCGACCCGATATGCCTCGTCGAGCAATTGTACAGGGTGTACTACATTCATCTCTAATCCGCGTTCACGAACGCCCATTGCGATTTGCATCATACAGCCAGGATTGCCGGTTGCAATCACAGTAGCTCCGCTCGCGATAATGTTGTCCATTTTGCGTTCCAGGAGCTGCGCCGCCATATCTTGATTCGTGATGTTATAGATACCCGCACTGCCGCAGCACCAATCTGCCTCTTTCAATGCCACCATCTTCATGCCAGGAATCGCCTGTAGTAACTGCCGGGGTTGTTGTCGGATTTTCTGCCCGTGTGCGAGGTGACAGGCGTCGTGATAAGCCACGGTATAAGGTAGATTACCCATATCACGATTCCAATCAACCGCTGCCAGAAATTCGCTAACATCCTTTACTTTTGCACTGAATGCGGCAGCGCGACTGGCATAACCAGGATCATCACGGAGCAAGTGACCATATTCTTTGAGAGTTGAGCCACAACCTGCGGAATTGATGATAATGGCGTCACAATTGTATGACTCAAACACATCAATGTTATGCCGGGCAAGTTCTCGCCCTCGTTCCGCTTCTCCAGCATGGACGTGTAGCGCACCGCAGCATTGTTGAGCTATCGGAGTAATCACTTCACAGCCATTGGCGCTGAGTACACGAATAGTTGCTTCGTTGATGTCGCGAAATATCTGATCCATGATACAACCACTGATAAAGCCGACACGGTAATGTTGTTTGCCCAGAGCGGGCGTAACTTCGGGCAGCGGAGTTGGAATCAAGTCACCGCCAGCCTGTGGCATCAGTGTTTCTGGGAGTTTGAGCTTCCCTTTGAATGGAGTTGGTAGAGCATTAACTGCATCGAGCATTCCTGTGCTTCGCGCTAACGTCTGTAAGCCGCTGCGTTGGTAAAGTTTGAGTCCCGCGAAGACAAGCGAGGTAACAGGGCGCGACGGCAGCATGAGGTCAAAAAAGAAGCGCCGCAATGCAGTTGCCGCAAACGATTGCATGGTTGAATTCATTGTTGGGCTGAATAGAGACGAGTACAGGCCGCTTTCGTGAACATCTGTATCATCTATGGCAACAGCAGGAGTTTCAAGCTGTATCTGTTCGTGTGCTGCCTCGATGAGTTTCCCGTATTGTACACCGGAAGGGCAGGCTGTTTCACAGGCACGGCAACCAAGACAGCAATTCATATGTTCGATAAAGTCATCAGATATCGCTAATCGTCCCTCTGCGACCGCTTGCATCTGGTAGATACGCCCACGGGGTGAGTCCATCTCAACGCCAAGTACAGCATACGTTGGGCATGTTGGTAGACAGAAACCACAGTGGATACATTGACGCATCAAGTCGTAGGTATGCGTATGACGGCGGAGTGGCCCAATGACAGGCGGTTGTATCTTTGTCGCCGGAACATCTGGATCTCTCGCTTCAAGTGCCATGCTGGCCTCCTCTGCTGGATAGAATGTAGGACGGTTACGCCCGCGTGGATAGCGGTTGTGCAGCAATAACGGTAACTTCTTGCCGATTATGGAACAGTTGCCGCGCATGGACGACTGAGTAATACTTTTTGAGAGTACTCAATGCCTCTTTCAACGTTGTCAATGGCTGTATTTCACGAGTTTCATGCGGCAGTTTAAACACGCTGACGATGAAGCCTTCATGACGCAAACATGGGGCTGCTTGCCCTAGCAGGCGCGACGCCTCTCGTGCATCCATACGCATATCATTGACAATCAGCTCAAAACGACGATGTTTTTTCACAGCATCCTCAAGATATGTTTCAGCATAGCCCCGGTAATGTTCAAGACGCGGCAACCCGTTTAAACGCGGATCAAGATTTGCCGGGTCAACTGCAACTACATGCAGTCCCGCTTCTAAGAGAAGGCGTGTCCAGCCACCAGGAGCTGCACCTAGATCGAGCGCACGACCATGCGATGGCAATTGCACGCCAAAAACCTCCAGCGCCTCCAGAAGTTTGAATTCCGCACGGCTAATCTGTTCGGGTGTTTGAGCATAGTGCCGCGTTCCCCCCGGCCAAT
>DATGJV010000254.1:0-5447 GCA_035295005.1 Ktedonobacteraceae bacterium
GTTCGGGTACCCAGGCCCCGTCAATACTGCCTTCTTTGAAAAGCGTGAGAATGTTGGAGGGGTCGGTTGGCACAATCTGCACATTGCCGCCTTTGTCCGCGGGCTTGAGGCCGTGTTGTTGCAGGTAATAGCGCAGGGACACATCCTGTGTCCCACCGACCTGGGGATCAGCAATTTTCTTGCCCGCGAGATCGGCAGCAGTTTTGATATTCGCGCCTGGACGAACAATAAACTGAACGCCCGCGCTCGATGCACCCGCGATAATGCGCAGGGCCGAGCCGTGGCTTTTCACATACCCATTGATCGAAGGATTCGGCCCGGCAAAGCCGATATCAATATCACCGGCAAATAACGCCTCGATCTCCGATGGCCCGGCGGTAAAAATTTTCGGGCTGAGCGTCACGTTTGGCCCCAGCGCATTCTTAAATGTTCCCCGCGCCCAACCGACGAGCGCAACCGCGTGCGTGAGATTGGGGAAATAGGCCAGGTTGACGGTGGCATTAGCACTGCTGCTGGACGAAGTGTTTGAGTTACAGGCTGCCAATGCAAATACAAATAGCAGAATAAGTGCCATGAAGCGTAACGGATACACAAAGCGTGTGTTCATTCAGGGCTTCTCCTTTGACATTCGTCAATTAAATCGTGATAAGGGCTTCATGCAGACATAAGGTCATGCGTACTTCAGTAATTCATTATGACTATATGTCTCTGTTTAGAGACCTTCTTTATCACGGCTTAACTGTTTGGGACAGGTGATATCGTTATCTCTACCTTATGCTACAAACAATACCATAAGAAACTCATTCTTTCAAGGCATTATCATCATTCTTTTTTGTTATGAAAAATTAGTATTATCAATGACGCTATCATAACTTTTGTTTATTATTATCATTACTTTGTTTTATAGTAATTTGTTTTATAGTAAAAGGAAGAGAGGGGAGCAGCCTGACTGGATTGTCAGGCTGCTCCCCTCTCTTCCTTTTACTATTCTATTGTTGAGGTATTTTAATACCCGTTCAATTGTTGGGCGGTGACTGTCAGCACCGTAGTGATGTTGCCCGTCGCGTCCGATTGTACGGCATCGAAGCCGCCAAAGACATTGTTGTGTTCGTTGAAGTCCATCGGGCCGCTCGCACCATCGTAGTTGATCTTCGTCCCCGCTTTCAAGTCTTTATAGCCTGTAGCGTAGTCATAGATCATTGTTCCGGGCGGATTGGCAACTGTGCGCATCTTCGCGCCAACGGCATCGCCTTTGGTCGAGTTTGCGGCATCACAGGCAAGTGCCAGCACGTTCAGCGCGTCGTAGCCATAGTCCGCCAGTTCGACCGGCGTTGAATTAAACTTCTTCTGATAGAGTTGAGTGAACTCCGAGGTTGCCTGACCTCCAGTTGAAGTACCCTGAAGTGAGGTTAGCACCTTCTGGGCCGTGGCCGGGGTAATTGCGTGGATGAAGTCGGACGAGGCCGTTACGTCGGTACCAATGAACGGCAGACCCAATCCCTTCAGTTCCTTGATTTCGCTGAACAGCGTTGCGCCGGTCTGTGCATCCACCTGGGTAAAGACGACCTGTGGATTTGCCGCGTACAGTTGCTCAATCTCAGAACGATAGGACGACTGGTCGGGTACAAGATTGATATCAGCAACAATGCTGCCGCCATGCCGTTTAAAGGCATCAACAACCGGCGCTTTCAAGGTCTGGGCAGACTCGTTGCTGCCGAAAACGACAGCGGCGCGAGTATAGCCCTTGTGAACAGCGTAGTAGGCCATCGCAACGCCTAACAGGTTATCGGAAGGGCTGCTGCGGAAGACGTAATTGCTTACGAGGTTGTCCAACTGCGTCGTGCCGCCAACAATGATATCAGGAATCTTGCTCTGTTGCAGGATTGGCAAGGCCGCCTGGGCCTCCAGTGACGACGGGCCAACAATCAGGTCCACCTGGTCTACACTAATCAGCTTGCGCAGCGCGGGAACTGCGTCCACTGCATCACCGCCGGTATCCGCGGTCACAACTGTTACCTGCCGCCCCAGAATACCACCATGCGCGTTAATCTGATCGGCTGCTACCTGCACGCCCTTGAGAATATCGGGTCCGATAAATGCCTCAAAGCCACTAAATGGGCCTATAACTCCTACTTTAATGGGTGAAGTGTTGGTGCTACTGCTGCTGCCACCGCCGCAAGCAGTTACCAGCATTGCCAGTAAGATAAGTGCGGCAACGCCAATTTTTGTCCACCATGCTGTCCATGATGTGGAATACGTCTGCATTGTCTAGCTCCTTCTCCGTAAGGATTGTGGGTTACGATGATTCACACAGGCAATCATTGCCCAAGATAGAGATTCGCCACCTCCTTGCTCGCCAGTAAATCGGAACCGGGGCCTTCGTAGCGATTGCGCCCGGTCACAAGAATATAGCCATAATTCGAGCGTTCCAGCGCCATGCGCGTGTTTTGCTCGACCACAAGCACCGCGACTCCGGTGTCGCGAATGTTCTCGATGCGCTCCCAGACAGAGATGGTCACTTTGGGAGCCAGCCCTGCTGTCGGCTCATCCAACAACAGGACATGCGTATCCAACATCAACGCCCGCGCCATTGCCAGCATGTTGCGCTGGCCGCCGCTCAGTTGACCTGCCGGGCGCTGGCGACTATCCCGCAGGTCTGGAAAGAGCGCGAACAACTCTTCTATGCGTGTACGGAAATTATCTCTACGAATGTAGGCTCCCATCTCCAGGTTTTCCAGTACCGAGAGCGAAGGAAACACGTTGTTGATTTGCGGTACATAGGCCATGCCCAGCTTTACCAGCGCCTCCGGTTGCGTATTGGTAATATTCTTGCCTTCGAGGAAGACACGCCCACTGGTAACGCGCACCAGGCCAAAGATAGCCTTCATCAGCGTGCTTTTGCCCGCTCCATTCGGCCCCACGACAGAGACGATCTGGCCTCTCTCCAGCTTGAGCGAGACGCTATTCAAAATCTTGGCGTGTCCATAGCCGCCTTCGGCACCCTGAACTTCCAGTATCGGCGCAGATGGAGAGCTACTGGTTTCAGCGGCTGAATTTTCCGGTTGATGTGTGGTCATGAATTTAACTCTCCCCTAAATAGGCATCAACGACCGCTGCGTTCTGACGCAATTCCGCCATCGTGCCTTCCGCGATTGTGCGCCCCAACGCCATCACGATAACGGTCTGACAGAGCCGCTCGACCATCGCGAGATTGTGTTCGATGATAAGAAAGGTGATGCCTTTTGCCCGGCACATCTGCTCGATATAGTCGCTCAGCCGTGCTGCCAGCACGGGATTGATGCCCGCGAATGGCTCATCCAATAGCAAGAGTTTTGGTTCTGCCATCACCACACGTGCCAGTTCCAGCAGGCGACGTTGTCCACCGCTCAGGTTCCCGGCATATTCGTCGCGCAAGTCATACAGGTCAAAATCGCGCAATAACTGGAGCGCACGCTGCAAGTACTCGTTCTCCTGCTTGCGCACGGCTGGCAAACCCAGCAGCCCAGGCCAGAAGCTCTCGCCAAGCTGGTCTCGCGGAGCCGCCATCATATTCTCGGTAACGGTCATACGCTCAAGCTCGCGTGTAATTTGAAAGGTGCGTGTGAGACCACGCAACGCGACACGGTGCGGAGGCAAATGCGCGATATCCTTGCCGTCGAACACGATTTGTCCCGCATCGGCGCGAATAAAGCCGGTGATGAGATTTGCCGCCGTACTCTTACCAGCACCGTTAGGACCAATCAAGCCGGTGATGCTACCGCGAGCCACGGTGAAGGAGCAGTTGTCCACTGCATGTAGCCCACCGAAACTCTTCGAGATGTTGCGCACATCCAGGACGATGGTGTCAACGGAACGCGCTGCTGTCGTCGCGCTCCGGGATGTAGCATCCGGGGAAGTCTGGCTCATAGTGTATTTCCTTCCTCACCGGGTGTCACATTGCCATCGGTCAAAGTGCCGGGATTATCCGCTAAATCGGCATCCGTTACAGGTACTGGTCCGCCCGCAGTAGCAACCGCCGGTTCCAGCAGCTTACTCTTGCGCACACGGAAGCGTTTCTCCGCCAGGATACCCTGCGGGCGGAAGCGCACGGTGAGGATAAGGAGAATACCGATAGCGATATAGCGGAAGGAATCCACGTATTGCGGCGACAATATATTGGGTGGCAGGATATTGGGCAAGAGGCGCGTCGCTTCCGCGAACAGCACCGGCACAATCAACGCACCCAGCAGCGCCCCCCGGTTATTCGCGCTACCACCGAGCAACAGGGCGGCCCAGAGGAAAAAGGTTTCGCCAGTCGTCCACGCGCTCGGATTGAAGGCATCCACGTAAATTACCAGCAATGCCCCACCAATGCCCGCGATAAACGCGCCAATCACAAACGCCTTCAGCCGCAGGGCAAACACGTTTTTCCCCAGCCCTTGTGCCACCATCTCATCTTCACGCACACTGCGTAACGCCCGCCCGAAGGGCGAGCGGTAGAGGCGCTCAGAAAAGATATAAACAAGAATGAGAATAACGATGCACATGCCCAGGAAGAAAAACTGGTAAGTATTGTAATCCAGGTTCAGCGCATCCTGGAACGGTTGCGGGATGGCGGAGAGGCCATCCCAGCCATTCACCAGTGGCGTGTCATTGCCCGCGATAGTGTAGAGGACAAGTCCTACCGCAACCGTCACAATGGCGAAATAATCGCTGCGCAGGCGGTTCAAAGAGAGAATCCCGACAATAAAAGCCAGCAATGCCGCGGCCAGTCCGCCGACCAGAATAGCGGGAATGAAGGGCCAGTTTAGCCCAAGTACATACGTCTCGCCAAGCGCCGGTTGCGAGGGCTGCAACATCAGCAACGATGTGACATACCCGCCAACAGCGACGAAAGCAATGTACATGAAATCCAGAATGCCCGTGTACCCCCACTGGATATTCAAACCCAGCGCCAGAGTACCATAAATAGCGCCAAAGATTGCCAGAGTGAGCAGGTAAAAAATCAATATTGGCATGGTATTATCCTCCAGGACGCCTACAATCGGGACCAATCAGGGTGCGCTCAAGCGAGCCATTACACGCGGCCACGGGAAGCGAAAATGCCCTGTGGTCGAATCAGCAACGCAATAATCAGGATGATAAGTGCGATAGCACTTTTATATTCGGAACTGATAAAAGCCGCACTCATCTCTGTGGCAATACCTACGATCAACGCACCAACAATAGCGCCGTAAGGATGGCCGATACCGCCAAGAATGACTGCCGCGAAGATCACGAAGAGGAAACCAAAGCCGATTGTTGGCGTGAAACTGGCGGTGTTCAGCGCCAGCACAACGCCGCTCAATCCGCCTAGCCCACCGGCAATCAGCCAGACCGCGTTGACGATGAGGCGCGTGTTGATACCCGAAATACGCGCAAGCTCAGGGCTATCGGAAACAGCTCGCATTGCCTTGCCCAGGCGCGTA
>DATGJV010000255.1:0-3478 GCA_035295005.1 Ktedonobacteraceae bacterium
TACAAATCTTTCCAAACTGTTCATTGCCTCTATCCTTCAAGCCCCTGTAGGAACGCTTATATAGACAAACAAATACATCTGGTCATAAACGGTAGACTGGCACATCGCTGCGGCTCGTGCCCAGGGTCCGCTTTAGCGCACCCTGGAGACTCATTTCTGTACCTGCGGTGTCAACGACTGCCATGCTGCACCATTTTGACTCAGTTGATATACTGCTGTCGGATAGGAAAGCGACAGGTAGACCTGCGTGGCGTTGTCCGGGTTGACAGCAAGTACAGCGAGGTTGCCGTTTACGTGTGGCAGAGCTTGCCATGTACGACCACCATTTGTGCTGCGATAGGTCGAAAGCCCTGTTTTGCCATAGAGGACCTGCGGCTGTGCAGGTGAAACTGCCAGCGCGGCATACGATGCCTGGGAATTGACCAGCTTAAAGGTAGCACCTTCGTCCTGTGAAACGAGAATACCAGCATCGCCCGAAGCATAAATTGGGCTGTGCGGACCGGAAGTTGTCATGCCGGAGACGGCACCGCTAATATCTTTCAACACCTGCCAGTGTACGCCGCCGTCGTTGCTGCGTGCTATGCCATTATCGCCGTAAGCCAGCAAGTGACCGGGAGCGCTGGGAATTGCCAGCAAGCCCAGGATGTTGCCAAATGGGAGTGTGCCAGCGTTAGAAAAATGTTGCCCATCATCCATACTGACCTGTAGACCCAGATTGCCGAGATCATTACGATAGATGTAGACTTCATTCGGCGTATCGTTGCCCGGTTCCTCCAGAAACATATCACTGGAGAAGCCTGAGTTCGCGGCTGTCGCGAGTTTCCATGTTTGCCCTTGATCAGTGCTGCTATAGAGTCCAAGCGTGTCATGAGCAGTGAGGGCAATTTGTGTTAGCACGTATAAACGTTGAGGGTTGAAAGGACTTACGCCCAGTTCGGTTTCCATCGAACCATACATTAATTGTCCAGGGCCACCTGCCACCTCTGTCCATGTTTTGCCGCCATTGGCTGAACGGAACAGCCCGTAATGTGTCGCCAGCACCAGCACGTTTCCTGGCAAGGCCAGCATAGCATGCGTGTGATTCGCCGCGCTACCAAAGCCATTGACGGGAACCTGGGTAGGGACAGCAGTCGCCTGACCTTCAGGAGTGCCACCACCGCCGCAAGCCGCGAGCAGCAGCATGAGCAGGGTCAATAGTAAGCCGATAAGCCATCTGTGCTGACTATGATATGTGTGTATTATTTTCATGTATCTAACCTTGTATCAGGAAATTTAAAATGGCGTGAATAGCTTGATTCTCGCTTCGTGGAGTGTCCCATCGGGAGTGTGTATCGCTATGCGTATCTCCCAGTTGCCACCCATCGAGAGGTTGCCGGAGGCGCTGAACTCGCCTTTGCCGTTCGCCTGGAGAGCGACGCTATCGGTCCCCATATCCATATCAAGCATCGTTGTAAATAACGAAACACTGACACTGGTGGTTGCTTTACCGGTACTGTTGTCTACCACTGTCACGGTGAACACATTGGTGCCGAAGCGATTGGGGTTGACATTCAATTTGACGGTGAATTTGTTATCCGTCGTTTGCACCGTTGCGTTATAGGTTGAAGACTTGCTTGTTGTTGGTTGTTGCGGTTGTTGGCCTGTCGTTGTCGCCGACAGTGTACCGCCAAAAACGCTCATCAGACCGACGCATAACAGGATGGCGACACCCAGTAATGGCTCCCAGCGCAGGATCGTTGTCAAACGTTGTTTGTGTTGCGTTAATCGCTCTTCGCGCAATTTTACCTGATTCACCTGATGAAATTGTATGCGTTCTTTCGCAAAGAGATACTTGTTGTACTCTTTTGCCAGCCGTGGTCGCAGAAAAAAGAGGTGGCTTATGCTGGTAATCAACAGAACAACGACCAGCACACTCTTCACGATCAATGTACGACCGTAGGCGGTGTCTAACAATTGTTGCGATGCCGTCAGGTGAACTTGTGCGCTGAAAATTCCCGTTACCGCCAGGATTACAATGCCGACTATTGCCAACCGGGCGTAATAGGGCAGTGTCGTAATCAATGAATATACCTGCTCAGGTAATGATCTGCGTTGCAAAACGGGCAGATAGGTTGTCGCAATATACATCATGCTGCCCACCCAGAGGGCTGCCGCGACGAGATGGAACCAGTCAACAATCACGGCGTAGGTCTGAAAGTTGTCAGTGACGACTGAAGCGTGACCAGAGATGCTCATAGCGATGAAGAGAATTGCGCCGAGCAAGAGGTTGACCGAAGGCAAGACGTTATTAATAGCCTGTGGCCGCTCTTTAAAGAGCAGGACATACAATGCCAGTAGCAAAGCGATGATAATGCTGATTTCACGCAGTGACCAGAATGTGCCAAAGTTGCCGCCAGTGGCAAGTTGCCACAGGAGTTGCGGCGAAAACGCGCTGGACCATTGCCCGGTGACAGACAAAATCTGGCCGACAATGATGCCAATATTAGCAAGCAACAATACCAGTAATGTTGGCACCGCCCATACGCGCTCAAAACGCCTCTGCACTTTCTGATTGATAACCTGCACATTCGTATCCACATCTTTATTGTTCTCATGGGCAAGTTGTAACACAAACATAAGCCAGAACTGCGCTCCCACCCAGAAGATGGCGGTGATTTCGACGAGCGTAATCATGACCAGGTTAAAGAGTGCTGGTCCGTCAATTGTACCGCTAGATGAACCAGTCAGATTGCCGCCGAGAACACTTTGTATATGCACACCTTGTATAGTGTGGGCGCTTGCCACCGCGGGAACAAGAAATACCAGGGCGAGCGCACATGGTAATGCCAGTAGAAAAAAAAGCCGGGTGATGCCCGCACGGAACACTATATTCATTCCCTCTAGTCCTATCTTGACCGGATATTTGTTAGAACCGAGATGCCAGGGTACCCGCAAGGGGATACCCCTACTATATTCGTCGGCACACTACCTGATCATTTTACAGATATAGTAGGGGTATCCCCTTGCGGGTACCCTGGCTCCCCTACCAACCTTTATTATATTCCTGCACGTCCATATGCCAGTTGTCATATGTCTTCTGTCATGCGTCCACTGGAATGAGCTTGTGACGAATGGCGAAACGTACCAGTTGCGTAATATCATGCAGTTCCAATTTTTCCATTACATTGGCGCGGTGCGCCTGTACCGTTTTGATGCTCAAGACAAGCAGGTCAGCAATTTCCTGATTGGTATGGCCCTCCGCGACGAGTTTGAGAACCTCCATTTCACGAGGCGTTAAGCGTTGCAGTTCCTGCGCAATAGTTGGTGACTGTTCTAATTGTCCAGGTTGTCCAGACGGCTCAGGTTGTTCGGCGTCATGTGTTGCTGGAGCCGTTGAAAATTGCTCGACATACCTGCGCACCAGCGACTTCGCCAGTCCTGGGTAGAGAAATACGCCGCCGTGGGCGACCGCGTGAATTGCCATATGCAGATCGCCTGG
>DATGJV010000256.1:0-6086 GCA_035295005.1 Ktedonobacteraceae bacterium
CCCATCACTATATTCAGCTGAACTGGCGTTGTATGCGGAGATACCGCTTATTTCTGCGTGGTTTGTCGGCTGGAATCCCCTGCCGCCACGGATACAATTATCCGCGATGATGATGCTTCCAGGGCGTGTCAGACGTAGCGCCCATTCAAGATATTGCGGGTAGGGCGGCTTATCGGCGTCAATAAAGACAAGATCGAATGGTGCCTCACCCTCTAATTGTGGCAGGAGGTCAAGCGCACTGCCGATACGTACCTCTGAGCGGTCCGCGACACCGGCCCTTGCGAATGATTGACGCACAACTTCAGCATGATGCGGATTCACTTCAAGCGTAATCAAGCGACCACCAACAGGCAAACTTCGGGCCAGCCAGATACCGCTATAACCAGCCAGAGAGCCGATCTCCAGAATTTTGTGTGCATTACACGCCGTCGCCAGTAGTTGGAGCAACTTTCCTTGAATTGGTGATATTTGAATCGGCGGCAACCCTTCTTGCTGCGCAGAAGTTAACGCGGCTTGCAACCCGGCGTCTTCGGCGGCAAACGTCGCGGTGATGGCAGCTTCAATATCATAGCGTGTTTTTGCCTCCTGCCGGTATCTTTCCCATTCTGTCTGGTAGTCCGTCATGCTGTTTTTGTCCTCTCTTTCCTACAATCTCTGGCTCGTATCGCTTCAAGACATTCTCAACCCATGATAAGTTAAGAGCGGCATGACAGTCAGCAAAGGCCGTGCGTGCCTCATGCAAGCAATCCAACCCTCTCTGGTAGTTTACATCACCCGGCTCGCTTCGTTCAAGTAATGTGACACCATAGCCGTGTACAGTACGGGCATAATCCAACCGTAGGTCGCACTCACGGAAAACCTGCAGGGCCTGCTCAAAGTAGGCATCCGCCTGTTTATAATCGCTTTGCATTGCCAGAATACGTCCCAGCAACCGTTGTGCGCGTGCCTGGATGCGTGTTACTTCGTATTGACTCGCGTCCTCACTCGTCTTCAGTGCTTCCTGATGAGCAGCCTCAACGTTACCCAGCAAGAAGTAGATTGTTGCCAGGATGTAATGTCCCTCGACCGCTAAATCAGTTTCTAACCCCTCGAAGGCAATAGCATGCAAAACTGTGGAACGCGCTTTCAACAGGAGACGAATGCTGGTTGCCGACGGCAGAGGAACGCTTTCACCGCTTACCCCTTCTTTCAGGTGACAAATGAAAATAGCCTGTGTTGTACGCAAATCGGCAAGCGCAATGAGTGCGGAACTAATACAACGAGGGCTCTTGATTGAACGAGCCACCGTCAATGCTTTTCGCACACTTTCCGCGGCGCTCTGCAGGTTGCCCTGGTCCTGTAGCGCAGTCGCCAGAGAAACATTACACCAGCTCGTGTGTTCGCGTTCATTGGTTCGTTCAGAGATGGCAATGCTTCGCCTGAACCATTCTTCGGCTTCAAGCAAATTACCGGTGCGCGAGGCCATTTCCCCAAGATTCCCACTCGCTAATGCCATGATCGGGAAATTCCCCATCCGTTCGGCCAGGTCTAATGACCGGTGCAGGTACGTTCTCGCCACATCATTTTCAGAACGCGAGGCGTGCGCAACACCCAGATTGCTGCACAGTTGCACCATCGCAATCACGAGATCGTGCTGCTCAAAGATGGAAAGCGCAATATACATATGATTGAGAGCATCGCCCAGTTGACCTACGCTCCCTGCGATTATGCCCAGTAACTCATGCGCTCTCCCAACTTCAAGTGGGTCGCCCACAATTGCCCGTTCCGTCCGCGTTTCAAATTTGAGCGGCGAAACGGCAGCGTCATTTGAGCTGTCTACTTTCCGCAGCATTTGATCGGGTACTACCTGTGGCAGGCGAATATTCACGACGGGTACTCCGGTCGTTGCTGGCTCTATTCCGGCAGTTCCATTCTCTTGCATCGCCTGTTCAAGCATTTCTAATGCTTCATGCGTGTAACGTCGAGCTTCTTCATATGCTCCCTCAATGCGTAGCCACGTTCCCTGTTGTAAGTGAACACATGCCCAGGCCGCACCGGATGTTACCTCCGCATCAGCTAATACCTGTTTTCCACGTTTATACCATTCGTCGGCCTGTTCATAATCGCTGGTAGAAACCCAGGTACGACCTATTTCACGCATTATGAGGGCCTGAATTTGTGCTTCGCGCTTCCGTTCGCACTCCGACATATGGATTTGTAGCTGTTTTCGCAGCTCAAGAATACAGATATAGATACGCCGCGCCTCTTCATAATTGCCCTGCACATTACAACATTCGCCAATGCGTTCCAGTAAACGCGCAACATGCAGCACATCAAATGTTCCTGCAGGTACCTCCGTCAGTCTCAGAAGCGTTGGTTCATCTACATTGTCTCCCAGCGCCAGAGCATTGGGTGTCAGCGTTTGAATCGCTTGCCAGTAATATTGCTCCGCTTCAACGTAAGCCGCGAGCGAGAATGCCTGGTGCGCAGCAACTTCGGCATAGAGCGCAATTTGTGCGGATTCACCCCCCCCTTTACCGAGATGATACGTGATTCCAGCCGCTACTTTCCCCTCTTGCCCGTGATACATATGCAGGAGTGCGTTCGCCGCACGCCTGTGCAACTGTGCGCACCGGGCAGCTGAGAGCCGCTCGTAAAGATGGCTGACGATGAGCGGATGCCAGAAATGGTAGGTGATTCGCGCTCCTGTTCCTTCTTCTGTAAGCAGGCCCGCCCGCAGAGCCTCTTCCAGCAAATCAAGCAGCGTATCCTCAGAGTACTCATTCGCCATGTACAGTAATTGCTGAAACTCAAATGAACCCCCCAGTACTACCGCTTTGCCCAGCAATTGTTGACATTCACTGCTCAGTTTACTCAGACGGCGATCCAGTACAGCCGCAATTCCTTCTGGCAATGAACTGGATTGAGCGATTGACATTTCTCTATCTCGACTATTTTCGTCGCCGGATATCTGTCTTTCTGTAGACAACAGCGGTTGCATGACTGTTTCACTGACACGTGCCAATTCTTCCGCGAAGAAAGGATTGCCAGCTGCCTGCGTCTGAATGCTTAGAATAATATTTTGCGGCAGATATGCTACCAACGAGCCAATCTGCGAAGGTGTCAACGGCTGGACTGGTACCGTCACGATGCCCTGCTCACGGCGCAAATCAGTAATCAGATGCCGCAGACTATGTGTTGCTGCCAGTTCTACATCACGACAGGTGCCAATCACCAGGATACGTTGCGCTTGCAAGTGGCGCGTAATATAGGCAAGAAGTTCTTGACTACTGCCGTCCGTCCAATGCAGGTCATCAAGTACCAGCAGCAAGGGCCTCGTTTCGCTCAAACCGCTCAACAGCGCAAGTGTGGCTTCCCACAGGTGCAATCGCTCCTGTTCGGGTGGTAATGGAGGATAAACCCGGCTGCTTTGTGGAAGGTACTCTCGTAACTCAGGCAGCAATGCGCTCAGCCTCTCCAACATCGTTGGGGCATATTGCATAACAACAGCACTCTCATCATGAGATTTCGGCCCCATATTTGCAACCAATTGGTCCAGAGGAACATGCTGCAAGAGTGTTCGCAATAACTCCACCCAGGGCCGGTAGGGAACGGCTCCTTCCTGCTCATAGCCATGACTCCATGCCACACTCCAGCCGCGACTGTTCGCCTCGTGGCTTAATTCCTCCGCCAATCGGGTTTTACCTATACCCGCTTCGCCCATCAACAAAATGAAATGCGGGTGGTGCCGTTCGGGCGCTCGTGATTGCACTTTCGTCGCTTCTGCATTATTCTCAACTGTATCCGCATCGCGGGGCATTTCCTCAATCGAAAGCAATATCTGGCGAATAGTTTCAAGCTCATTCGTGCGCCCCACCAACGGACTCTGGTTATTGCGCCCAAGTTGGCTGGTACTAACATAAATTGGCAAAGTGCGTGCCACCGCCCTACCCATCGTAGCGCTTTCATCTGCGTTTGTACCGGCAGAAACTGATGTTGTGTCCGCAGAAACTGCAGCCATTCCCTCCAGTGTATCCGTTCGAGGAGTTGGCGTTTCCGGCACATTTTTATTCGCCAGCCCCTTAGATTTACCACGGGTACCTTTTTGGAGTGATTCAAAAAGTTCGCGTGTCTCCGGCAATGGTTCGCTCTCGTAATTGCGTTGTAGGCGCGTTGCTAATCGGCGGTATGTACTGAGGGCTTCACCTCGCCTGTCTAAGCGGGTGAGCAGTATCATCAGGCGTTGCACCGCCGTTTCGTCGGTCGGATCGGTCGCAAGCAAACGGTTGAGCGGCTCCATTGCATTGACCAGGTGTCCCCGCGCCTCTCGTAATTCTGCTAACTTGAGTAAGAGACCAATCCATCCACGTCGCAATGCTTCCCGTCGAGGGGCCGCCCACTCCGAGTAAAGTTCTTCGAGCAGGTAATCACCGCCATAAAGGTCAGCCGCCTGTTCGAGTAACCGCTCGATTTGCTCGGCCTCAGTGAGGTTATGCGACTCGTTGAGCAAACCTTCAAATACTTCGGCATCTACCCAGATTTTACTGCGGTCGGCGAGTTCCAGGATATCGCGTTCCGAACGTAACAAACGCGATGCGGCTGGTCGCGCTATCTCCGGCTCAAGAATCTGCCGCAATTCATGTACTGCCCCATTCAAACGATTGGCCGCAGTTTCAATATCAAGGTCAGGCCATAATGCTTCCATCGCCTGTTCTCTACCAATGCGACGCCCTACACTGCTCAGCAAGCACCCCAATAATGCACGTGGACGGCGACGATACCAGGTACGTGTGGCAATTGGCACCCACTCATTGCCTTGCAAGCGATCAATGCGGAATTGACCCAACACATAGATACGCAGCTGCTGGGTACCCATCTGCTGGGATACTTCTTGCGGTTCATCGGTTTTCTCTGGTTGTTGTAGCTCTAATTCAACATCTTGGGGAGGGTGTATTCCAATGTACTTGCTGACTGTGCGCCCATTCTCACTCCAGTACGCATACCAGTAGGGACCATGCCCAAGTCCATCACGGCATTTGCGACATCGCTCCTTACCGCAGCGCGTGAATTGTTGCCGATAGGTAACCTTATTGCTCAATTACTCACCCCCAGATGAGCCAGGCACTTCCATCATAGAAGTGTGGGAGAAAGCACCGCTCTGTACTTTCCCCTTCTAAACATCGTTGTCACACAACCGGAAATAAATTGTAGAAAACTCACACTCGCTTAACAACCCCCATGTAAAAGCCGGTGTTCTCCCTTTAAGAATTCCACCAGTCTTACAGAAGACAAGAATATTATAACCTATAGATACCCTTTACCACAATCGTTTTAACCAACATGTACCAGATTGATAACGTTTTGGACTTGACACTACCTTGTATATGATGTATGCTTTATTTGATGATGTTGATTAGCTAATTAGCTAACTGGGCAAAGGATGATATCCTGTGTCACCGCTGAATGTTGACGAAGACCCGTTACGGAGCAAAATACATATTCTCATTGACCCGGTTAATGAAATGTTTGCCAGCTTGCATGTACTGGCCGATTCATCGCACCATCTCTCGAATCAAGATTGGTCAACCACCACCCTTGCCGCTATGTCTGCTGAGTTACGCGAGGAAATCGCTTATTTTGGTCAGCATTTCGATGAATGGCTGAGTATAGCAGACGTGATTCAGTTTATAAATGAATTCGGAATAGCGGTACCAACGTTTTTAGAGCGATTAGCAACGTTGCCGCCGCTAGAGGTAGTAAATGTGATCCTTAATAGCACCGGCATCACAAACATACCCGGATATCCCGTAGCATCCCATGTTTATGAGCCAGCGACGATTGCTGCACATCAAGCTGCTCAAAGCCATCCCGTTGCTTTTATCGCACGCTTGCTTCAAGTTCTCCAGATATATTGGACAGACTATTTCAGGGCGGAATGGGAACGGCGTTATCCTCTGCTTGATTCCCGTCGTGCATTGGAAGCATCCCGTCTGGACACCTCGTCTCCCACTGCCTGGTTGCCCACACTGCATGATCGCATTTCGTATGAGGCAGCGACCGACCAGTTGATATTTCATAAGCAGCAAGATTTATGTTTTGCCCTTGAG
>DATGJV010000257.1:0-10432 GCA_035295005.1 Ktedonobacteraceae bacterium
ACCGGATTTGTCGCACCCACACAATGTATTGCTGCAAATATGGGTCAGCATGGGCATCTTTGGGATGCTGGCCTTTATCGCCATAGTCGTTCTCTTTTTCTGGCTGTTTAGACGAGTTCTGCTCCATCTGCGCTCCCACGAAAGTGAGTATAACCAGACATTGCAGTGGATCAATATTGGTGCCGGAGCTGCGATGGTAGCTGCGCTGGTGCAGGGTACGGTAGACAGTGCTTTCCTGGAGCAAGACCTGGCCTATTGTTTCTGGATACTTGTCGCGCTATTGCTCATTCTTCGCTTTATATCGCACACTTCCTGGCGTGGACAATTGCGATCCAATGGAGCCGAGCCCGTACCGAACAGCAGTGCGCCGCTATTGAAACAGGATACTGTGAGTTAAGTCACAGTATCGCTGCGATATATTTCATTGTTGTGGTATGCTACCTCAGCTATACTCTTTGCAAAGACTGTTACAATGAGGAGGATACCACTGTTGACCACTATCGCCGATATCTCGATTTCCACCTTGCTTGTCTGGTTGGGGTGTCACTTCATCGGGGATTTTGCCTTTCAGAGTACCTGGATGAGTATCGAGAAAGGGAAAAGTTGGGAAGTGAACTTCTATCACTGTGCTACCTATACCGCGACATTTGTGCTATTTGCCCATCCATCCCTGTTAGCGACCGCTGTATTATTTGGCACCCATTTCATTATTGACCCCATGAAGTCCCGCTATAAAGTAATCGGCCCCATCTGGCTCGACCAACTGCTGCACGTTCTAACAATTCTCCTGATTTTATGGCTGAGAATTTGACACCTTCCGATAGAATAAGAAGTACGTTCTAGTTCACCACCGGTATTGCAATGGAAAGCTCATACAAATGCATGGTTCTCACTTCGACGTACTGGTTATCGGTACTCCCTGCGTTGATATCATCTTTGGCGGTATGCCCCACTGGCCCACGCTGGGGAAAGAGATGTACGTTGGTAAATTCGCTGTCAGTGTCGGCGCTGTCTTTAATACAGCGGCAACGCTGAGTCGCCTGGGGATGCGTGTCGCGCTGTTGTGCGAATTGGGCAATGACTTCTTCAGCCGCTTTATCCTGGAAGAGATGGAGAAGGCTGGTATTTCTCGCGAACTGGTCATTGTACAGGAGCGACCGCAATTCTCAGTCAGCGTCTGCCTTGCTCACGAGGGTGAGCGCGGTTTCGTGTCGTATTCAAATATGGAGAGCGGCCTCGTCGCTCATATGGCGGAAACAGCCGAAAGTGACGCTGAACAGCAGTTTGAACGAGATATCCTCGCGCAAAAGCCACGGCAATTGCTAGCGAGTTATACCTTTGATGGTGTTTTTGCCTATGCGCGTCCTGCTGCGGTTCCATTGCTCAATATGCTCGCGGAGCGTGACTGCGCCATCTTTTTGGATGCTGGCTGGAATCCACAGGAATTGACTGATCCCCATATGTTGAATGCAATCCGTCGCGGTCACTATTTCATGCCCAATCAGTTGGAGGCTACCTGTATCACAGGAGACGATAGGCCAGAAGCTGCCGTTTGCACATTAGCCGAGCTATCACCTACGGTGATCGTCAAAATGGGCGAGCGCGGCGTGGTTGCCTGTCAACAGGGACAACTTACCCATTGTCCTGCTTATCCCACTGAGGATGTAGTGGATACGACCGGTGCCGGTGACGCTTTTAACGGCGGCTTTATCTATGGCATCCTCAAGGGCTACTCGCTAGCAGATGCTTTGCGTTGTGGCACAATTTGCGGTAGCCTCTCGGCAACTGCTCTCACTGGTACAGCAGCAGTACCGACCGCAGATGAATTAGAGCGGCTGCGGCAATCTATCTGGTAAACACCCAAAACGTGTTCGCCTCTCGTTTAGTTTGATGTATCGCCCAATCTCAGGAAAACGGTATACCCTGCATAAGTGGAGCGGTACAGAGAAACCAGAAAAACGGGGTGTTGCATGTCTAATCTCGAAGGTGCCATTCTAAGCGATTATCTCCTCTTGCAATGTATCAGTAAGGGTGGCATAGCTGATGTTTACCATGCGCGTCAGAATGGCGAAGGAAATCATGAGGTTGCGGCCAAAGTTTTCCGCTCAAGTTTTGCCCAACGTGCGGCCTTTCGAGACTACTTCATGGCGGAGGCAGAAAAAATCGGTCAATTTGAGCATCCACATATTTTGCCTCTGCTCGAATTTGGTGAGGGTGAAGACCTGCTCTATGTCATTATGCCCTATGTAGCAACTGGCACGCTCGACGACCTGCTCAAGCGAGTTGGTGGAAAACTCTCCGCATTACAGGCACTGCCCATTATGCAACAATTGTGTAGTGCCATGCAGTATGCGCATAACCATGGTGTCATCCACGGTAACTTGAAGCTATCCAACATATTTGTCGCTGCGGATGGTCGTATATTGCTCTCAGATTTTGGCATTGTGCGCGACTATGATGATAGCCAGCAGTCGTTGACTCGCGTGGGTTGGGGGTCGGCGGAATATGCCGCGCCCGAACAATCGCTAGGAGTACTGAAGCGTTCGAGCGATATCTACTCGTTAGGGGTGCTGCTATTTCGTATGCTGGCAGGGCAACCCCCGTTCACGGGTCAGACCCCGGTAGAAGTTCTGCTCAAGCACGTGCGACAGTCTCCACCCTCCATACGCACGATTGTTCCCAGTGTTTCCGACGCGGTAGATGGTGTATTGCAAATGGCTTTGCAGAAACGAGCTGATGATCGCTTTGCCTCGATAGAGGAACTGAGCAATGCTTTCTATGCCGCAGTTACCGTCGCTCCGGTTGCCTCACTGGTGGCAAGGCCACTGAGCATTATGAATCCGCAAACGCCGCATGTACCAGTTTCTTCGACAGACGAGCCACGCACACCGGTACCTGCTGGCAGAGCAATACAAACGAACAATCCAATGTTAGCTGGGCCTCAGACTCCCGTACCTCCGATAGCACTTTCGCGAGAGCTGGCACCATCGCATTCACAAGGCTTACCCCGTGTGACGAAGCAACTCTCTCCGTCTCTACCGTTTGAGAACAGGTATCCTGGTAATGGGACGATAGCGAATATATCCCAACAATCGCCAGCGAATATGGCACAGGAGAATGGGCCGCAACAACCTGATTTTGAGCCGGGAATTGCGATTGGTAAGCAACATTTCTGGTCTGCTGAACCCGTTGAATGGTCACCTATTGGCAATTCACAAAACAACGGTAGTCTCAAGAATGATGTCCCCTTGCATGCAAGTACCTATTTACAGGAAAATGCTGGTGCGGAACCATCGGGAAGTGTTGCCCTGTCTTCGTCTAGCCCACAACCTTCTGCCGCCGTTGCTTCTCTTGATGTACCGATTTCACTTCCCTCTGTCGCGTCTGTACAGTGCGGACAGGAGAAAGGTGAGGAGGCTGCGAGTGCATTTGCGCGGCGTTTGCGCAAACTGTTGCCAGTTATTGTTGTGATCCTGCTCTTACTGGGCCTGTTAGGTGCCTTGCTTTCATCAGTTTACTTTCCGTCCGGTGGGCCTGGGGCTAACAGTGTACCGTTGCACAGTGTGGCAGGGACGATGGCATCTGTTCTCAGGGAGATAGCAATATAGCACGATGACCGCGATAATGTATAGTTGTAAATATGTTGAGGATAGCGACTCATGACAGAACTGGCTGGCGTCTTAGTTGGCAATTATTTTTTGTTGGAATGTCTTGCTCGTGAAGGCATCACCGAGACGTACCGCGCACGTCCCACGACCCGCGGTGGCTGCGATGTAATTCTGCGTTTATTTCGACCCCAGTTTCCCGACTCAACCTGTTTCCGTGAGCATTTCGCCTCTGAAGTGGAGAAAGTCTGGCGCTGTCACCATGAACATATCCTACCTCTACTTGAATTTGGCAGCGGCGAAGAATTGCTCTATAGTGCGACCTTATTGACCGAAACGGAGACACTGGAACATGTTTTGCGGCGGCAACAGGGACAGATGATAGCCATCGAGCGTGCCGTCCAGATTGTTACGCAATTATGCGATGCAGTAGACTATGCCCACGCGCAGAATATCGTGCATGGCAATATTCAACCTGCAAGTATTGTGATGAGTGATGAAAACGATATCTTGCTGACGAATTTTGGCTTGAGGCGTGCCTACCAGCCTGGAGAGCCACTTGTATCGCAACTTGGCGAGGGCAATTCTGCCTATATTGCGCCTGAGCAGGCATTAGGAATGGTAACGTCTGCCTGCGATATTTATGCGTTAGGCGTGTTGCTCTTCCGGCTATTAGGCGGCGTTTTGCCCTACGATGGAAACGAGGATGAAATTGCGCTGAAACACGCAGAAGAGCCGATTCCTTCGTTACGTATTGTGCGTCCCGACATTCCAGAGGCGGTAGACCGGGTGGTACAAATAGCACTCGCCAAAACGCCTGATACACGTTTCCCTTCTGCCGCCGCTCTGGCGCAGGCTCTTCTCGAAGCGACGATGACAGAAGAGAGCCGTATTGTATCTGACAGCCCGCAACGTCTGCTGGTGGTACGGTCAAGGCGCACGGCTTTTTCGTGGGCGCGGGTAGCCCCACTGGTGACGACGACATTTTTGCTGTTTGCGCTGGTAGGAGCATCGCTCTTTGTCTTTTCATTGCCTCAGCTACGCGGGCAGCCATTCTGGAATAGCCTTGAAATGGCATTAACAGGACACGGGCAGAACAGAGCGCATACCGGTTCATCACCCTCTGGCCCTTCGGTGAAGCCAACTGCCACCAGCAAGACATCAACCGTCCCACAATCACTTTCACAGCCAACAGTGAAGCCAACTGTTGCACTTTCTCCTACCCCTATGCCAGGTGTAACCCCTACTCCTACACCCTATGGCACACCAGGTACGTTGATTTGCACTTCGGGGACACTTACCATGAACGGCTCTCCCTATATGGAGCCGTTCTTGCAACAGGTTAATAACGACTATCTGGGTCAGTGCCAGCAAATACAGGTCACCTTGACAGGAGGCGGCAGTCGGACAGGATTGAATTTATTGCAACGTAACGAGGTGGTTTCTGCCGATTCAGATTTGACGGCGCGACCAGCACGCAATCTGACCGATCATGTCGTTGCGGTGTTGATGTGCGCAGTCATAGTGAGTCCCGATGTGCAAATCTCCGGGTTGAGCAGTACGGATTTACAGGCGATCTATCAGGGGCAAATCACGAACTGGTCACAGGTGGGTGGGCCGGATGAAGCGATCACCGTTATTTTGCGTCCATCAAATGATACCGTGACCACGATTTTTCGTACATATGTACTCGGAGGGATGACTGAGCATGTCAAAGGGACACGTGTCAAGCAGAATTGGGCGCAAACGGTCGCTATGACGCCGGGTGCCATCGGTATCGTTCCTCTGATGGAGACGCAGAATGTAAATGTGCTTGTGCTACCGATTGACGGAGCATCTCCAACCGAGCAAGATATTATACAGGGTAGCTATCAGTTCTGGAGTGTTGAGCATCTCTACACTCAGGGCAGAGGTTCGCGGCTCTTTCAGTTTTATTTTGCATTCCTCAATTCCGCGCCTGAGCTATCTCAGATGAACCAGTTTGGCCTGGTGCCGGGCAGTAAGGTACCTGCGGGCGTATTGACCTCGCATTTGCCAGGCCCTGAAATATGATAGGTGGACCGAACTAGATCTCTGCTGTTTGCATATTCCAGATATATTGCCGTGCTTCACACCATAGCATAGCCCATTTATGCTAGTTCTTTGACAAATGTCAATGATTCAGGCAAGCTGTACACATTACATAATAATAATCCCCCGTCAATAATATCAGGTGGCCCATTCTGGAATTGAAAGGTATACTCATGGTCTGTCCTCGCTGTGGATTTAATGGTGAGCCTGTGCAAGGTGGATGTATTCGTTGTGGATATGGACGGCAAAGCGGTAATTCTGGTGCCTATCATTTAGCGAACGCAATGTCATCAGGCTCAAGCAAACCTTTAGTAATGCAGTCGGTTATGCGCGGAGACGTTATACGCCAGGGGCGCTATCGTTTGACTGAGCAACTGGTTCTGCCCGACAATCAGCAGGATCAGGGGACTGCCTGGCTAGCTACCGATTTGCAGACGAACAACCGCCGTGTAGTAATACGCTCTGTTGCCTTTCCTGAAGGGGTCACTACTCAGACGAACAAAGCGCAACTTGTGCGTTCTATGGCCGAACGTTTCTCGGAAGTGGGACAGCATTTAGGCTTCCCGGCGTTACTTGATGTATTCGAAGAGCAGGGAACATACTATATCGTACTTGAGCATATTGAAGGTGAGAGTCTTGCAACCTTACTCAAACGCCAGGGAGGCGCTTTACCGGAGCGCACCATTGCGGAATATGGTCGGCAACTTTGTGAGCTTCTTTCAGTACTTGCTGCTCGACAACCGGCACTGATTCATGGCGCAGTAAATCCCGATACAGTTATCGTGAGTTTTGACAGAAGAAGGGTAGCTCTCATACACCTGCCGCTTTTCACACCGAAAGCTCCGGCAACCAGTAAGACCTCATCCAGCTATCTTGCGCCTGAACAGCTGCGCGGAACAATTGAACCCGCGTCGGATATTTACGGGCTGGCGGCAACGATCCACCATGCAGTAACAGGATACGACCCGAACGAACGCCTGGCTTTCTTTCATCCACCTGCTCGCCGCCTTAATCCTGCTGTTACACCTGAGATGGAAACGATTCTTTCGCAAGCGTTACGCCTATCTGTGCAACAACGCTATGCCAACCCGTCGCTTATGCAGCAAGACTTTACAGCATTGATAGCTTCCTATCCAGCGGTGGTTGAGACGAAGCAAACGCCAGGCACACTTAGCAATACGTTACAGCTTGACTCAAAAGAGTTGCGCCGCTTGAGCCAGAGGCGCACAATGATAAATCTCGGATTGTATGGTGGTATTAGCCTGATCATTCTCCTGGTTGTCCTGTTCGCTTTCATTCGACCCTCTACACTGCTTCCAACACCGACTGTCAATGTCGCGGCAACCGCGACCGTTGGTGCAGAGCAGACAGCCCTCAACAAAGAAATTACTCTTGAGACGCAGAGCTATCAAAAGAATGGGGTTGGTTTGAGTGATGGGCGTTTTGTTTTTGATACCTTCGCGGGACGACCAAATGCGGCTGAGGTAAACTTGAAGAAACAGGCTGCTCAAGCCATGCAAAAAGGCGATTTGAGTAGTGCCGTGAATTTGCTCAATCAGGCAACCAGCGCCGATCCGACCGACGGGGAAGCACAAATCTACAATGCGGACATACATATTTTGCAGAGTAACGCTCCCTATGTCACTATTGTGCTGGGCATTCCAATAGATAGCAACTCTACAGACCTGTTTATTGCCCGTGCCACTATGGCATCAGGGTATCTCGCGCAACGCGAGGTAAATACGCATAAGCTGTTACCTGATGGTCTCCAATTACGCATTCTGATTGATAATTCTGGTAGCAATAATGGTAACGTCGGCGTTGCCGCCCAATTTGTCCAGAATCGCGTCGTCCAGGCTGGCAATCTGGATCATATCATTGGCGTCGTTGGATGGCCTTACAGTTCGGAGACAATCAATGCACGCGATATTATCGCTGCCGCACACCTCCCTCTGGTCTCAGCGACAGCATCAAGCGTGAAGTTAAGTGGCACAAGCCCCTACTTTTTCCGTGTCAATCCGCCTGATGATTCGCAAGGAAAAACGCTCGGTGCGGTTGCAGTACAGCAATTCGGCGCGAAAAAAATTCTGGTCATGCGCGACCCCACTGATACCTATAGCGGCTCGTTGGCGGACGCTTTTACTACCAGTGTAAAAGCACTTCACGCCACAGCTATTAACAATCCAGCTGATTTCTTTACCGAAAAAACCACGACGGTAGCAGATTACCGTGCTGCTATTCATGATGCTATTGCGAATAATGTTGACCTGATTTTCCTCGCAGGATTAGATGTTGACGCGGTGCGGCTGGCAAATGCGATTGGCGATGCTTCTCGCCTTGATCCCGCAAGTACCTACTTGCAGCATCTCAGAATACTCGGTGGTGATGGTATTGATACCGGTCTTATTCTGGGTCAGGGAGAAGGTCCTGATGCGGTAATTGCCAGAAACTTCCCGCAAGATATGCAACGATTGAGCTTTACAGCGTTTGCAGATGCTGGCGAATGGACGCTTGAGCATATTCCTCAAAATCAGCAGCCTGATTACTTCGCGAACTGGTCAAATGTCTACCAGAGTTCTGCCGTGGCAGAAGATAATGCTGCTGATCCTGGTAACAATGCAATTTTAGCTTACGATGCTATTCGTGTCATCATCAACGCGGCCGCATTGGTACATGGTAATCTGAGCGGTACAGCGATCCGCGATGCTCTCGCCTCTCTAGGCAAAGGAAATATACCGCCTTATCAAGGAGTCAGCGGGCGTATCCTCTTTGATGCGCAAGGCAATCCCATTGATAAAGCTGTTGTAGTACTTGGTGTTCAAGCCAGTTCAAACGGTAACGTCATCGCCTTGCAACAGGTGGCCGGTGTCTTTAAGGTTTCGGGTTAAATAGAAATACTGGTGGTACGCAATTGCTATCTGTATTTCTATTTGCTGCCTGGTTTATTCGTGTTTTCTTTGCTCCAGTTCGTGCTGGAGGGCTTCTATCTGTGCGGACAGTCGTAAAATGACATCTATCCCGGCCAGATTGATGCCCAGGTCGCGATGCAGACGACGAATACGCCGCAGTAGCACAACATCTTCATCGCTGTAGCGAGGTTCTTCCCCTGCGATCTCAACACCCTGAATTAAGCCAACATGGCGTAACCGCCGCAGCATCTGCACCTCTACCTTACTATACTCCGCCGTTTCTTGCTCGCTATAGTAGGTTGTACCCTGACTGTTTTGTATGAAGATACGAGTATACCGACTCTCATCCATCTTAATTCATCCTTCCCTTGTGTGCTTATTTCTCATAGCCAGTCGAGCGAGCAAAAGCCTCGAAAAGTTGGCGTTGTTCCTCTGTCAGGTTTTTTGGTAAGACGATGTTCACTTCGGCATAGAGATCACCCCGGCTATCGGGTTTGCCGGTTTGCGGCATGCCCTGCCCGCGCAGGCGGAACGCTTTCCCGTTCGGTGTTTCCGCAGGAATGCGCAACAGCAGTTTACGTCCATCAGGAGTTGGAACCTGCGTTTCCCCGCCGAGTATCGCGATAGCCAGTGGAACATCAACGCGAGTTCGCACATCTGTACCCTCCCGTGTAAAGCGGGGATCGGATACAATATGCACGATAAGATAGAGGTCCCCGCGACCAGCACTACCCTGCATTCCCTGACCCGCGATACGTATGCGCGACCCATCATTTACGCCCACGGGTATCTTGACCTCTAAGCGCCGCGATGTACCGTCTGCCTCCGTCAATTCCAATATGCGCGTTGTGCCTTTGTAGGCTTCCTCAAGGGTGACATCTATAGCTGATTCAATATCTTGCCCTTTAGTTGCGCGTTGCTGCCCACGTCCTGCAGTCTGTGTACGCCCTGTTCCACCAGCCATACTGGAGCCGAAGAGCGTTTCAAAGAAATCGGAGAAGCCAGACTGGTCGCCGAAAATGTCGCGCAGTTCTTCCTCGTTGACGGTGCGATATTGATAATTGCCGCCATTAAATCCCCCGGCGTCACCATATCCACGATATCCGCCAGCACCTGTTGGGCCGCTCGCGTCGGGCATATGTCCGTATTGCTGATAATAGGCGCTCATCTCATCTTATTTTTTGCGCTTTTCGGGGTCGGACAGTACCTCGTTGGCCTCGTTAATCTCCTTGAACTTCTCTTCCGCCTCTGTATTATTCGGATTGACGTCGGGGTGATGTTGCCGGGCCAATTTACGAAAGGCTTTCCGTATCTCTTTCTCGTCGGCGTCTTTTTTCACGCCTAAAATCTTATAATAATCCTTAAAGTCTACCGCCATACAATTTCTCCCTTAGCATTTATGCATAGAATGCTTTTGAGTAGCATATTTCCTTGTTTCGTATCTGTGTTAAAAATATCACATGACAGCGCCTTTTGCTATTTGCCGCTACGCGGTGTAGAGGTGCAGGGAATGAACGGGATTCGCGCTGCGAATCCCGTTCATTCCCTGCACCTCTACACCGCGTAGCGAGCATGAACACTATACTTCTCGGTATTCGCCTTCGATGGTGCCACTATCGTCGTCAGGTGTTGACCCAGCCGAAGATGGACCGCTTCCAGGAGAAGATGCCGCACCTGCCTGACTGTAAATTTCCTGACCAACGCGCTGCATTGTGCGTTCCAGATCGTCCATAGCTGGTTGCAACTGTGACGTGTTGTTGCTTGAGAGAGCATCGCGCACAGCCGAGATTTTGCCTTCAACGTCACTACGCAGGCTGGCAGAGATTTTATCGCCGACATCGCGCAGTG
>DATGJV010000258.1:0-2014 GCA_035295005.1 Ktedonobacteraceae bacterium
GCCGATAAATCGGCGGTGGGCGCGGTAAACCGGCCCCTACGGGTTTCGTCATGTCCGTTGTAATGGCGAATGGTGATCATTGCACCCATACAATTACTGCATATCCAGGAAGAGCGGGAGCATGGCGTAGAAATCGGCGCACTGCACGACTTCAGCGGCGGGAACCTGATCCAGCACGGTATGCGCCCAATGCTCTTCGCCGGGGCCGAATCCGATAGCAGGAATACCGGCTTTGCCCATCCAGTAGGTGGCGTTGGTGGAGAATATCCATTTGCCTGTTTTTGCCGGTCGGCCATAACACTGTTCAAAGGTGGTTTTACCCGCTTGCACATAGGGATCGTCCTCTGGCAATGCCCAGGCAGGGAAAATTTTCTCGACCGGGAAGGTAAAACCAGTATAGCTCGGTTCCTCGTACATGGGTATAGTGATCTCTGCAAGGTGTGCGTTGGGAAGAGCGTTTAGTTCGTTCAGCACAACTTCTCGTGTCTCGGCTGGATACATACGCCGGTCGAGGTAGATATCGCACTGGTCAGGCACAGCGTTGAGCGAGGCTGTGCGTGTGCTGATATTAGTTACTGTGATGGAACCGGGGCCGAGAAATGGGTCTGGGCGGCTCTTGAGTTCTTCGTGCAACCGCTCCACACCTTGAATAAAGGGAATGGCTTTATAGAGCGCGTTATCGCCACGTTCCGGTGCGCTGGCATGGCAACTCTTGCCTTTGAAGGTGACGCTGATTTCGGTGCGTCCGCGATGCCCACGGTAAATCTCCATGTTGGTTGACTCGCCAATCACCACATAATCGGGTCGAATGCCCTCGTGTTCGACCAGTGCATTGCCAGAGATACCGTCGCACCATTCTTCCATGTTGCCAAAATAATACAGCGTCCAATCCTTCGCAAGGCCCAGCTTTTTGAGGGTCGCCATTGCATAAATCATGGGCGGCGTCGAGCATTTTTCGTCGCCCGCGCCTAACCCGTAGATAATGCCGTTTTCCATCTTGCCCTTAAACGGGTCCCATTGCCACTGGCTCGCGTCGGCAATGCTCACCGTGTCAATGTGGCTATCATAAAGCAACGTGCGCGGCCCATCGCCGATGCGTCCCAGGATATTGCCCATCGCATCGCGGCGCACCTCGTCAAAGCCGAGATCGGCCATTCGCGCCCCTACGGCATCTCCCACCGGGCCAAGCTGGCTATCGAAACTGGGGATCGCCACAAGCTCACGCAGGAACTGAATCATGGTGACATGGTGCTGCGCCAGTTCCTTTTGCACAGCTATTTGTGTTTCATGGATGTTCATCTTCAATCATTCCTTTGCTGAGTAGCATTTATAACAATCTATTTGAGTAACTGTCGCAGTTCTTCCGTCATCCGCTCAACGAGTTCCGGTCTGCCGTGAAACTGAGCGGGAGTGTTCTGAAACTGTACTATGTGCCATGTGCCATCATGCCTGGTAGCGACAAGTGTCTGAATGGCATTGACCGCAGGGTTGATGTCTGTTCTGCCTGGGGGAACCATGCCAACAATGGCGCAAAGAATAACAACTTCAGGAGTCAGAAAACGTACATTTTTGACTTTACTGACGTAAGGCGCTGTCTGATGATCAGCAAATATTTGCCGAAGCGTTGATGCAATCTCTGTCCGCCCGTTCATCTGGCTCCCGTCAAATCCGATGACATCCCCATCCTCAATGAACAGAGAGGCGTAGGCGCTGGCATCGCGGTTGTTCCAACTATCCAATAGTTGGCGATAGAGTGCGCGAATTTCGATTTCAGCAGGAGATAGCGTATCTTGCGGTCGGGATGGTTGTGTACTCATTATTCTTCTCCTTTTTACATACGTGTTACATGCGTTGCCACAAAGCTGACGAGAGTTCACGCGCTCTCGCATGAATACGCGCCTCGTCCACGGTTAGCAACTGACGATTGCGCATGAGCCAGCGCCCGGCAACCATCGTTGAATTGACGTGGTGTCCATCTATGCCGAAGATGAGATGCCACGGGAAATTAGCACCG
>DATGJV010000259.1:0-8046 GCA_035295005.1 Ktedonobacteraceae bacterium
GGCAGAGCTGATGGCTGATGTTGATCCAGATCTGACATCTACTTCGTCGGAAACTTCTGACGAGGAGCATGCAGAAGGAGAATAAGAGATGATTCAGCCACAAACTCGCCTGAAGGTAGCCGATAATACCGGTGCCAAAGAAATTATGTGTATTCGTGTTATGAGTGGCTCCTCCAAGCGGTATGCGCAAATAGGAGATATCATCAAGGCTTCCGTCAAACAGGCCACACCCAATGGACAGGTGAAAAAAGGTGAGGTCGTGAACGCGGTGGTCGTGCGCGTCGCGAAGGAATACGTCCGTGCCGACGGTTCGCATATCCGCTTCGATGAGAATGCGGCTGTGATTATCGCTGCCGGTAACAACCCTCGCGGTACACGTATCTTTGGCCCGGTAGCCCGCGAACTGCGCGAACGCAACTTTATGAAAATCATTTCGCTCGCGCCTGAAGTACTTTAACGAGGAAGAAAATGGCAGTACGACAAAAAGAGAAGAAACCTCTGCATCTTGCCAAGATGAATATCAAGAAGGGTGATACCGTCTTGATTATCGCCGGGAAGGATAGAGGGAAGCAGGGAACGGTCTCGCGGGCAATGCCACAGGACAACAAAGTGATTGTTGAGGGCCTGAACATCGTCAAAAAACATGTTCGCCCCCAGGGCCAGACCCGCCAGGGTGGCGTGATCGAAAAGGCCATGCCGCTGCAAGTTTCCAACACCATGCTCATCTGTACCGAGTGTGGTCAGCCGACCCGCGTTGGACACGATCGCCGGCCGGTCGGCGCAGACCAAAAAGTACGCAGTGTCCGCGTATGCAAGAAGTGTCATAAGATTATTGAAGATCGGATGAGGAGTAGTTAAACGCTATGGCATCACGGTTGAAAGAAAAATATCAACAAGAGGTCGTGCCAAACCTGCGCAAGGCGTTTAATTATAAAAACCCTATGCAGGTTCCTGGCTTACATAAAGTAGTCGTGAATATTGGTATGGGCGAAGTCATCCAGAATGCAAAGGCAATGGATGCCGCTGTCGCGGATTTAGCCACGATTACCGGCCAACGTCCCGTAATTACCCGCGCCAGGCGTTCTGTTGCCGCGTTCAAATTACGTGAAGGCATGCAGATTGGCTGTATGGTCACGTTGCGCGGCGAGCATATGTACCAGTTCATGGATAAACTGATGAACGTCGCTTTACCGCGCTTGCGCGACTTCCAGGGCGTCTCCGCCGAAGCCTTCGATGGCCGTGGCAACTATACGCTCGGTTTGCGCGAACAACTTGTCTTCCCAGAAATTGACTACGATAAGGTTGACAAAGTTCGCGGTATGGAAGTAAGTATTGTGACAACGGCTCGTACCGATGAAGAGGGGCGAGAGCTGCTCAAGTTGATGGGCATGCCCTTCAAGAAATAACGCTGGAGGCGTAATGGCAAAAACTTCAATGATTGTAAAATCGAAGCGCAAGCCCCGCTTCAAGGTGCAGCAGCACAATCGCTGTCAAATCTGTGGGCGGCCTCGCGCTTATATGCGCAAATTTGGCGTCTGCCGTATCTGCTTCCGCGAGCGTGCGCTGCGCGGTGAGTTGCCCGGCGTCACCAAATCGAGCTGGTAGTCGCGAAGATGTGAAATGGCGGAGGGACGAACCTGTTTGATGTATCGTCCTTCGCGATGTATGGAGGATTTCCATGAATATGACTGATCCCGTTGCGGATATGCTGACGCGCATTCGCAACGCGGTAGCAGCACGGCATACTCGCGTACTGGTTCCAGCCTCGAAAATGAAGCTGGCAATTGCGCGTGTGCTTAAAGAAGAAGGCTACATTAAGGATATCGAGATTCTGAAGGATAACCCGCAAGGTACCATCCGAATTACGCTGCGTTATGTGGATAAGCAGCCGGTGTTGACGCAGTTGAAGCGCGTTAGCAAACCAGGACTCCGTGTCTATACAAAGAAGGCGCTCATTCCTCGCGTCCGTGGTGGACTGGGAATAGCCATTCTCTCGACCCCGCAGGGACTGATGACGGGCCAGAAGGCCTACCAGCAGAACCTCGGCGGTGAAGTTGTCTGCTACGTCTGGTAGACGGGAGGTTTTAACATGTCTCGTATTGGACGCGCTCCAATCGCTGTGCCGCCAAAGGTGCAGGTAAACTGGACCGAGGACAACGTAGTGACGGTCAAAGGCCCTAAAGGTGAGCTATCCTATAAGATAGACCCGGAACTGGGCCTCCAACTTGAAAACGGACAATTGATTGTTACCCGTCCTTCGGACAACAAAGAACATAAGTCAAAGCATGGCTTGTATCGTACACTGGTCAACAACATGGTTGTTGGTGTCACGACTGGCTATACAAAACAATTAGAAATACATGGCGTTGGCTATCGTGCCGCGAAGGTCGGAGAAAACCTGGTCATTCAGGTTGGTTACTCCCACCCTATTGAGGTGCAACCGCCAGCCGGTATCACCTTGAACGTTGATGGCGTGGATGCCGCCACCAAAGCAACAAAAATCAGCGTGAGCGGCATTGATAAGCAGCTCGTTGGCGCGGTCGCCGCGGATATCCGCCGCGTGCGCAAACCCGAACCCTACAAAGGGAAAGGTATTCGCTACACCGGTGAAGTCATCCGACGCAAAGCCGGTAAAGCTGGTAAAGTCGGCGGCAAAAAGAAGTAGGGGTCCGCTTTAGCGCACCCTCGTAACCCGCCGTAGGGGTCCGCTTTAGCGCACCCTCGTAGCCCCGGTGTAACATATCTGGTAGGGAGCGCACCCTCTCCGAGGGAGAGGTAATAATCGCGTCCGCCTATTCGTTAACACCGCCCGGCAACCCGATATATCACACCCTGACAACAGGGAACCGAACACTTGATCGCGTGAGGACAGGATTATGAAGGGTACCGTAGTGCCGACCACGTTGCCCGGCACCACCTCACTACGTCAGAAAATAGAGTAAGGAAGAAAGCGTCATGATTAAACAATTTCATGGAAATAAGGCGCGGCTGCGGCGGCACCAGCGAATGCGGAACCATCTTGCGGGTACAGCATCTCGCCCACGGTTGAGCGTGTACCGCAGTGGAACGCATATCTACGCACAAATTATTGATGATGTGACCGGGAAAACGCTGGTTGCTGCCTCGTCGCTCGATGAGAACCTTCGTGATTTCAAACCAGCGCCAGCGGTTGCTAAAGAGCAACCAGAGGCAGAAACGGCTGAGCAGACGCAGGTAGAGATCGCCGCAGAGGCTGCTCCTGCCGCGAAGGGTAAAGGGGCAAAGGCGGAGAAACAGCCGCAAAAGGCCCCGGCAAAAGGTGGACAACCCCAGAAGGGTGCCCCCGCCAAAGGCGGTAGGCCAGGTACACAGGTCAAAACACTGTTGCCTTCCGCCGTCAAAGGTCAGAAAAAGACACCTGTCGAGGCGCTCGCCGCGATTTCAAACAACCATAAAGTCGCAGTCGCTCGTGAGGTTGGTAAACTTGTTGGGCAGCGTGCAAAAGAGCAGGGCTTGAGTCGTGTAGTCTTTGATAGGGGAGGCTTCGCCTATCATGGGCGTGTGGCTGCTCTTGCCGAAGGCGCTCGTGAAGTTGGCCTGGAATTCTAGGGCCGCGAGGAGTAAGATGCCAAGAATAGATGCTTCAAAACTAAACCTGGAAGAGACGGTTGTTCAGGTAAGCCGCGTCTCGAAGGTTGTCAAAGGTGGGCGGCGCTTCAGCATTCGTGCGCTCGTTGTAGTCGGCGACCGTAATGGCTATGTCGGTGTCGGCCTCGGCAAAGCAAGCGAGTATACCGAGGCTATCCGTAAAGGTGTTGAGGATGCGAAAAAACACCTGATCCACGTATCACTGATCGGTACCACCATTCCGTTTATGGTCAGCACCACATTCGGTGCGTCTGAGGTGATGCTCAAGCCCGCTGCTCCCGGTACAGGGGTTATTGCGGGCGGCGCGGTGCGTGCCGTCATGGAATCGGTCGGTATCCGCGATATCTTAACGAAATCGCTCGGCAGTACGAACGCGGCGAATACCGTCTATGCTTGCCTCAAGGCGTTGCGCGAGCTGCGCTCACCAGAGGAAGAGGCGGCCCGGCGCGGGAAGACCGTCACGGAACTGCTCGGCAGGAAACGCGCTGAGCAGATTGCCGCCGCTTCAGCCAGTGCCGCCGAACAGGCCGCAGCATTACGGGCAGCCCGCGAAGAGGAAAATCGTGAGCGTGCGGCTCTAAGTGGACGGCGTGGCGGCGGAGATCGCGACCGGCGTGGTGGTAGTGACCGCGGCGGAGATCGCGGTGGCGACCGGCGTGGCGGCGGAGATCGCCGTGGTCGCTAGTAGCCGACTACAGCCACCAATAGGAGAGACAAAATGACAAAATTGCGTGTAAAATATGTGAAGAGTTCTATTGGCTACCCGAAGGATCAAAAGGCCACTGTGCGTGCGCTTGGGCTCCGCAAGCTCCAGCAGACGGTTGAACATGAAGATCATCCTGCTGTGCGCGGCATGATCCATAAGGTCATTCACCTGGTGCAGGTAGAGGAGATTGTCAGTGAGACTGTCTGATTTGCGACCGGCTCCCGGTTCACACAAAACAGAGCGACGTGTCGGTCGCGGCCACGGCTCCGGGCGTGGCAAAACCGCCGGGCGTGGCACGAAGGGTCAGAAGGCCCGTACCGGCGGAAAAATCCATCGCGCATTCAACGGCGGTCAGACGCGCTTATCCAAACGTCTGCCCTTCGTGCGTGGCCTGGGCAATAGTAACACGGCCTTCCGTGACAACTATGCAGTAATAAATATCGCCGAGCTTGAGGCGTTTGAAGCCAACTCCCAGGTAACGCCGGAGACCCTGGCCGAGCAAGGGTTAATCACCCGCAACGAGAGCAAGGGCTTGCTGAAGATTCTGGGGAATGGTGACGTAGATCGGGTATTGACGATCCGCGCTCATAAAGTATCCGCCGGTGCGCGTGCTAAAATTGAGGCGGCTGGTGGCACGATTGAGCTTATTCCGGTGAAAGTCTACGAAAAGACGAAGCGACGGAAAGATGGAAGACCTGCACCAGAAACAACACAGGGCACCAACGCTTAAAGCGTTGGTTGTCCTGTTCTTGTTGTAGGTGCCACACCTTCTCGTTTCTTCGTAAAAGGAGGGTTCCATGTGGGAACGACTGCGGAGTATCTGGACTGTTCCCGATCTGCGCAATAAGATTCTCTTTACGCTGGGGATGTTATTAATCTACCGCATCCTCGCCCATATTACTGTTCCTTTAAGCTCAAGTGAGCATAATGCTTTGCTACAGCTTTTCAACGGCAATAGCAACCAGAACCTGGGCCAGTTGTTGGGTTTGTTGGATGTCTTTTCCGGTGGGTCTCTGAAGACGTTCTCGATTGTCGCGACCGGCGTGTATCCCTACATTACGGCAACGATTGTCATGCAGTTGTTAGGGCCGATTATTCCTGCCTTGCAACGCATGCAAACTGAAGGCGGCGAGGCAGGACGTTTGCGTTTTAGTCAGATCACGCGCATTATTACCGTTCCCCTGGCGTTTTTGCAAGCCCTGGGGCAGGCGGCAATTTATGAGCGTGCCGGTGTGCTTGATCCCAATTCGTTTGGCCTCTTTGGCCCAAACTGGCTGGAGTCGCTGGCAATTCTGATGGCCTTGACCGCGGGTACGATGATCCTGGTCTGGATCGGTGAGCTTATCACTGAGAAGGGTATCGGGAATGGTGTTTCGCTGATTATCTTTGCTGGTATCGTCGCCGGTCTTCCCGGTACGGTGCAATCGGGGTATCAGGCGGCAACCTCTACATCGGGTAATGGCATTATCGGTGTCGGCGTTTTCCTGATCATTGGTTTGATCACAGTTCTCGGTATCGTGTACATTTATCAGGGCCAGCGCCGTGTACCGGTGCAGTACCCGACAAAACGTACCGTTGGGCGTAATATGCTGGTTGGCTCGGCACAAACTACTTACATTCCGATGCAGGTGAACAGTGCGGGCATGATCCCGCTCATCTTCGCACAGTCTATGCTGATCTTCCCGGCTGTGCTGGCACAATACCTGGTGAGTAGCAACCTGAACTGGCTTTCCTCTGCCTCGCAATGGACTGCCAACTACCTGGTCAACCCGACGCTCTGGTACTACTGGTTCATATTCTTCGTGCTGGTATTCGCATTTACCTACTTCTATGCGTATGTGATGTGGCAACAGCAGAATATACCGGAGAATCTACAGAAACAGGGTGCCTTTATCCCTGGCTACCGGCCAGGGGAGCCGACAAGCAGGTACCTGACCGCAATACTCAACCGTATTACGCTGGCGGGTGCGCTCGCCCTGGGTATCGTAGCGGTCTTGCCATTCTTTGCTCGTGTTGGGGGCAATCAGCTATTGAGTGCTGCTTCTGTCCTTATCGCGGTTGGTGTGGTGCTGGATACGGTCAGACAACTGGAAGCACAAATGGTCATGCGTAACTATTCTGGTTTTCTTTCATAGGTTCAAGGCGCAAGTACGTGCCTGGTGCGTTACTGTGAATGGTTGGGGCGCAATGATGCGCCTCGACCCACTTCCATCGGAGGAACGAAAGCGTGAATATTATCCTGGTCGGCGCACAGGGGTCGGGGAAGGGGACGCAAGCGGAAAGGCTCTCGCAGTCACTCGGAATAAGCCACGTTGCCAGTGGCGATTTGTTTCGTAAGGCTATTGGTGAGGGAACAGAACTTGGTCATAAAGCCAAAGTGTATCTTGATCGCGGAGAACTGGTTCCCGATGACCTTACGGTAGCAATGGTGCTGGACCGTATTAAGGAACCTGATTGTGCGCAAGGTATTCTGCTGGATGGGTTCCCGCGTACTATAGCTCAGGCGCAGTCATTGGATAAGGGATTGCAACAGGTCGGGCGACAGATAGACCTTGCCGTCTATCTCGAAGTTCCGCGTGAGGAGCTGCTCAGCAGACTCTCCGGCAGGTTTATTTGCCGGGCGCAGCAGCACGTGTATAACATCCGCACGAACCCGCCAAAGGTTCCCGGTGTGTGCGATATTGATGGAAGTGAATTGTACCAACGCTCCGATGATACGGGGGAAGCGGTACAGAAGCGGCTGGATATTTTCTTCAACGAAACCATTCGCTTGCTCGACTACTATGGTCAACAGCAGAAGCTGATAACAATAAACGGTAACCAGAGTATTGATCAGGTGCAAACGGCTCTTGTTGAGCAGATTAAAGCCAACTCCCCGCAAAACCCGCAGGGATGAGGGAGCATAAATTAGACGAGAAACTACTGCTATGGCACCTATTATAAAGTCGAAAGTAGAACGAGAGAAAATAGCCGAGACAGGCCATATTGTCGCTGAAGTGCTGGCGGAATTGCGCAGTGCAGTACGTCCAGGTATTACAACCGGCGCATTGGATACTATCTGCGAGGCTGCTTTGCGACGCTTCGGGGCGAAATCTAGCTCTTTGGGCTATCATGGTTACCCTTCGTCGCTTTGTACGTCTGTAAACGAAGAAATAGTACACGGCATTCCAGGCGAGCGTGTCCTGCACGAAGGTGATATTGTCACCCTTGACCTCGCCGCCAGCTATAACGGCTGGCATGCCGACTCAGCGATTACTGTCCCAGTTGGGCAGGTCACGCCGCAAGTGCAACATCTGCTCAAGGTCACGGAAGACGCGCTCTATCGTGGTATCGCGGCAGCGCGGGCCGGTAATCGCATACAGGATATCGGGCGGGCAGTTCAGCAGTATGTCGAGGACGCAGGATTTTCAGTGGTACGCCATTATAGCGGTCACGGCATCGGGCGCAGCATGCACGAGGATCCCCAGGTTCTCAACTATGTTGAGCCGAGCTACCCCAGGGTTGCGTTAAAACCCGGTATGGTTATTGCGATTGAGCCAATGGTCAATATGGGCGGAATTGATACTACCGTCCTGGCTGATGATTGGACAGTGGTGACCTCTGATGGCAGCTACGCCGCTCACTTCGAGCATACCGTGGCAATCACCGAAGGCGACGCCGCTATCCTGACCCTGTAGGGGCCGATTTATCGCGCCCATCGCCGATTTATCGGC
>DATGJV010000260.1:0-2933 GCA_035295005.1 Ktedonobacteraceae bacterium
CAGTGCTGGTTGGGTGGGCTGCCATCACCAACAATCTGAGCCTCACGGCTATCTGGCTCTTCGCGATTATCTACTACTGGACGCCTCCACACTTCTGGGCGCTCTCGCTGCTGATTCAGAAAGACTACGAAAAGGCGCGTATTCCCATGTTGCCTGTGGTCATGGGCGGCGTAGAGACGAGACGGCAAATCCTGCTCTACTCGCTGCTCCTGCTGGCAACTACGCTGATCCTCTTCGTGATGGGCTCGATGGGTTATTTATACCTGGTTGGAGCCGTTATGCTGGATGGCGGGCTTATTTACCTTGCAATACGCCTGTGGCTCGATCAATCCAAAAAGTGGGCACGCACGCTTTTCTGGTACTCGAATATATACCTGGCGGCAATTTTTGCCATCATGGTGGTGGATCGCGTACTACATTAGTGACACTCCTGTCGTTGAGATACTTGACCAACCACCATTTGATGCAACTTGCAATGGTGGAGAAATCAGGAGCGGAACATCTTTGACCAACTGGTATATCCTTTGACAAGGATATAGGCGGCAATGGTCATTACTGCCAGGCTGCCATCAAAGATCAAAATGGTCCCGGCATCTTCCACCCCGCGACCGAGAAGCACAAGTCCAGTAACGGCCAGTGCGGCTTTGTCCAGGATCGCCAATTCCCAGATGCCTGGGTAATGGCGCGGCCAGAACGCCAGGAGTACATAAATGCCCGTGAAGACAACGAAGCCATACATGCGCCAGATTTCAACCACCTGCGTTGTAGGACCCGCTATGGCGACCACGTTTACTGAGCCCATGAACGAGACAAGCGCACCGGCTGCGGCAAGAAGCATAATGCCGGTCGCTATCCTATCACGCCATATTGATAGTGATCTAGTACGTGTTGCTGTATAATCCATTTTTTGATTTCTCTTTCTTTCCTGAGTATGTTCACGTCAGAGAGGTGCGCTACCATACCTGAATGTTCCCATCATCTTTGCGAGAACGTGGGTATCTAATTGCTCTCACTTATATTTTAACAGGCAGAACTGAGGCTATCCTGAGATCACCCTGAACTGAATCTGAGTTTCTTTTTGCACTTCGGATTTTATAGTTATCCAGGTTATGAGTGCCGAAGGTCTAGTTCTTGTCTTCTCAGTTCCATCTCAGCAACACCACAGCACTAACTCACACGAATACCCTATACTCCTCAAATAGAATGGAAGGTATCGTACTATAGCACACCACTACAGGAGAAGAGAAGCATGCGCGACACACTAGAACAAGTAGAGCGAACATCATTACTAGCAATACAAACACCCCTTCAGAAGGAAATATCGTACATTCCAGATAGCATTCCAGGAACTGATGGAATACCGGAAGTCGTAATTACAGGAGATGTTCGCTTGCGAGTAACCGAGTCGTTTGCCGCGCTCGGATCGGTGAATGGCCGCTACCGCATCGAAACGGATGGTATACAGGAACCTTTTCATGTTATCTGGATCATTGAAGGGCAGGTACTCAACCACACAATCCATTCCATCGAGGTCGCGTTTGATTTGAGAGGTATGTCGGCTGGTGAAACACTCACACGCCTGTTAACCGCACAGGTGACAGAGAGAAACGGACAGGAGCGTATCATTCACAGTAGCATCTTCATTCAAATTTCTGTAGTGAAATAGTGAACCTGAGACAGTTTTGAGTTGAGGCCAGGAGCGAGAAACAGCCAGGGTTAGACCAGGCGGTCGCGGGCCATGCCAACCACGGCACGCAGGATAAGGATGATACTGACACACAGACCAAGATACCCCAGCATGTGAAACACCGTGACAGTGGCGATGACAAGTGGCCCTCCTTGCTGACCAAGAAGCAGCACCGACATCAGTCCGATTGCCGCACCGAGAAAAGCCAGAATGGCTCGACTGACCAGCGTGGAAATGAACCGCTCATCACGGGCGTCGGCGAACAGCCGGACATTGACCGAAAATGAGCCGCGCTCAACTGCTTCTGTAATGCGGTCCAGTCGGCGGGGCAGGCGGCGCAGGATCGGGAGCAAGGATTGTAGCTCATCGGTCACCGTTTTGCCCAGTGACGAGGGTGTGAGAGCTTCACGCATCCAGCGGGTAGCCAGGGTGCGTGCCTCATCCATGATTTGAAAGCCGGGGGAGAGTACACCAAGCGTACCTTCAAGCGTCACCATCGCTCGAAAGACCGCCCCGATCTCCGGGGGAAAGGCGATGCCAAAATGCAGTAGCAGCCCAAATAGCTCATTAAACATCTGGGTACCAGGGTCCATGCCCGGCCCCATGCGCTGTGTCATGAATTGAGCCAGGGCGCGTTCCAGCAGCTCGTCGTTCGTATCCGCAGGCGTCTCAGTAGCGAGTTCCAGCAGCGCGATGCGCAGCTCTGCGGCATCGCGCTGCTGGATGGCTCCAAGTATGTTGCGCAGTGCCGCTTGCTGTAACGGATCAATCCGACCGACCGAGCCAAAGTCGAGCAGTCCCAGTTGCCCGCTGCGTAACACTAACACATTACCAGGATGCGGGTCGGCATGGAACGTCCCCTCCTGCATCACCTGCCCCAGCAGTGTGTTCAGGAGGTCGCGTGCGAGAGTGAGCCGTTCCAGACCAAGTTCCTCCAGTAACGGCCCTGCTTCTCGCACGCTCAGGCCATCGAACCACTCCAACACGAGAACCCGGCTGGTCGAAAGGTCGGTGTACACCTTCGGAATATGTACGGTCTTCGTCTTCGTCGCTTCGATGGCAGCAGAGACTGTGGTAATATTACGGGCTTCGACCCGGAAGTCGAGTTCCTCGCGCAAGGATGCGGCAAACCCCTGCGCAAGCTCCATCACGCGGAACTCTCGTCCCCAGGAGGTACTCGACTCAATGATGCGTGCCAGTCTAAGCATGATATCAAGATCGCCCTCCATGAGTGCATTGATGCCAG